>DUJZ01000089.1:0-1453 GCA_013329565.1 Methanomassiliicoccales archaeon | reverse complement strand
TACGGTTTCCTTTCCGAGAAGCCGGAGTTCTCCGAGCGCTGCGAGGAGGAGGGGATAGCGTTCCTCGGGCCTTCCCCCAGGGCCATGAAGCTTCTGGGTTCCAAATTGTCTGCCCGGGAGTTCATGTCCAAGGTCGGCGTGCCGATCATGCCTGGGACCTTGGACCCTTTGGAGACCCCGGACGAGGCCATAAAACAGGCCAACAGGATCGGTTACCCGATATTGCTCAAAGCGTCAGGCGGAGGCGGCGGGCGCGGAATGCGCCTGGTGCAGAACGATTCAGAGATGGAGAACGCTTTGACTTCGGCCAAGAACGAGGCGGACAAGGCGTTCAAGAACCCCACGATATACCTGGAAAGGGCCTTGCTAAAGGCGAGGCACATAGAGTTCCAGGTGGTCGGGGATTCCCGCGGCAACGCTTATTGCCTGGGCGAGAGGGAATGCTCCGTTCAACGCCGGCACCAGAAGATCATTGAGGAGACGCCTTCCTGCGCCGTCAGCCCGGAACTTCGCGAGAGGATGTCCGAGCTGTGCATCGCTGCGGTGAAGAGAGCGGGATACACCTCGCTCGGAACCTTCGAGTTCCTGATGTCAGCCGAAGGAGACCTGTTCTTCCTGGAGGCTAACACCAGGATACAGGTGGAGCACCCGATCACCGAGCTGGTCACCGGCCTCGACCTGGTGGAGATGCAGCTGAAGATCGGTTCCGACGTGGCGGTGGAGGACGTTCTGTCGGAGGTCGAGCCGAAGGGCCATGCCATGGAGTTCCGGATCAACGCCGAGAACCCGTTCAACAACTTCTTCCCTGCCCCCGGACGCATTGAGAAGTACATGGAGCCGGCCGGGGACCAGGTCCGGGTCGACTCTCACGCTTACGAAGGTTACGTGGTGCCAACAGAGTTCGATAACCTGCTGGCCAAGCTGATCATCTCCGGCAGGTCCAGGAACGAGGTGCTGAACCGGGCCCAGGACGCCCTGGACCGCTACACGGTCACCGGCATAAAGACGACGATACCGTACCATCGCCTGGTGGTACGGAATCCTGATTTCCGCGCCGGCGACTACAGCATCGATTACGTCAAGGACCATTTACCGCAGGATTTGCTGAAGACGACCGAGTTCTCGTTGTTCGAGGGCGTGGGCCGTTAGAAGCGAACCTCGACCACGTCCGAGTATATCGGGCCGGAAGGCGTCAGCACGCTCTTCATCAGCTTCAGGGCGTTCACCGTGAACGAACCGAAGTCCTTTTCATGACCGTACTTCATGAAATCAGCCAGATCGGCATTGAAACCTTCCCTGACCCTTGCCAAGGTCAGATGAGGCGAGAAGGCCTGCTTGTCCCGGCCGAAGCCCATCGGGTCGCACCCGTCCTCCAGTTTCTTCACGATGTCCTTGAGCGGCTCGGCCCCTTCCATTCCTACCCAAAGCACCCGGGCGGTGCGCGCGTTCGGGA
>DUJZ01000176.1 GCA_013329565.1 Methanomassiliicoccales archaeon | reverse complement strand
GGCGATGTTGTGCGCCACGTCGTACACCAGGTTCATGCCCATGTCCTCGGCGGGACGGGCGAACACCTTCTCGAACGACTGGCGCACCCAGTGCATTATCATCTGGCGGTTGGCCCAGGCGTAGTTCGCCCCGCAGGCCATGGCGGCGTGATAGTCCTGCCCCTCCTTGGAGTTGATGGGGGCGCAGGCCAATTGCCTATCCGGCAATCTCAGGTCGCGGTCCTTGACCGCTCTTTCCATCACCTGCAGGTGATCGGTAGCTATCTGGTGCCCGCAGCCGCGTGAGCCGCAATGGATGGAAACGGTGATCTGCCCCTCTTCCACCAGCCCGAAAGCCTTTGCGGCGACGGGATCGAAGATCTTCTCCACCTTGTCCACTTCCAGAAAGTGGTTGCCGGAGCCGAGCGAACCGACCTGGGGCACGCCGCGCTGCTTCGCTTTCGCGGAGACCTTGGAGGGATCGGCGTTCTTCATGCGCCCGTTCTCTTCCGTACGCACAAGGTCCTCGGACCAGCCGTAGCCTTCGGCCACCGCCCATTCGGCGCCTTCCTCCAGGATGCGGTCCATCTGGTTCGCCGCCACGTCCACCACGCCCTTGGAGCCGACCCCGGCCGGAACGTTCTGGAAGAGGGTGTTGATTATCTCCTTGATCTTCGGCGTTACGTCGTTCACGCCCAGGTTCGTAGTGATCAGCCGAACGCCGCAGTTGATGTCGAATCCGATCCCGCCAGGGGAGATGACCCCCTCCTCGGCGTCCAAGGCCGCCACGCCGCCGATGGGGAAACCGTAACCCCAATGGATGTCCGGCATGGCGAGCGACCTACCGACCAATCCGGGAAGGCAAGCGACGTTCGCGGCCTGTTCCGGCGAATTGTCGGAAATGATGGTCTTGATCATCTTCTCGTCCGCGAAGATGACCGCATCCCCGTTCATGCACTCCTTGTAGGAGCGGGGGATCTTCCAGCGATAATCATCGATCTTTTCCAGCGGACCGTTCCAGCTCATTGTCTTCACCTCAGGCTCAAAAACCCATACAGCTTCCCGGATTTATAGGAAACCCCCAGGGTGGTTCCCAACCATGATAATCGGCGAACATCATTAATAGCCATAGGATTCATGGTAACCCAAATTACATGGTCGAGCTAAGCCCACTGGCGCCTGCCTTCCTACTATTGGCGTTCTCCGAGATCGCCCTCGGGTCGTACGTGCTTATGAAGGGGCGCCTATCTCCGGTGAACCGATCCTTCTTCGCGCTCACCCTCCTGGCCGGGGTGGGCAGCGTGCTGGACCTAATGGTGGTCAGCGTCGGTTCGGAACAACAGGCGGCATGGACCTTCCGGCTGTTGGTCTTCCTGCTCATCGTGGAGGTGGGGGTAGCGTACCGTCTCAGCACCATGATACCCCACCCCATACCTATGATCCTTTTTGGCACCAACCGATGGGCGTACGAACTTTCCGTGCTGGGGATATCCCTGGCCACGGCGCTGTCGGTCGGTGATATGGTGAACGACGATCTCGGCTGGGTGCCGGCCAGCGACCTCCCCTTCGCCCTCTTGGCGTTTCTACTGACCATCTATCTGGTGCTACTGACGATGACCCTGTTCCGGAGGTGGAGTGGGTTGCAGGGGCTCAAGAAGAGACAAGCGGTCGTGATCACTGGCGCTCTGGCCATACTGGCCGTGGTGACGCTCGCGATCATGACCATGGCAGCGTTCGGCATCGAGGTCCCCCGCATCTACGGCCTTGGCGAACTGGTCTCGGTCTTTCTGGTGGCCTACGGGCTATTGCGCTATCAGCTGCTGGTACCGCCTAGGGTGATGGAGCCATCCGTCCCTCACCGCCCCGTGCCCTCGCTCGTAAAAGGCAGGGCGTACCTCTTCGAGTTCTCCTCCCCCGACCGCATGTTCGAATCGGTGGCCCACGAAATGGCCGGCGGGATGTCCGCCTTCATTATCGCCCGGACACATCCGGATCAGCTTCGGGCCAAATATCAGCTGATGCACACCCCCATCCTATGGCTGGCCCAGACCCCCGGCCCGGACCGGATGGACCCCTCCAACGTTCAGATGCTCACCCATATGACCATGGGGTTCGTGCGCAAAGGTTCGTCCGTGATCGCCATGGAAGGCCTGGAGTACCTGATGCTGAACAACGACCTGAACAAGGTGCTGCGGTTCCTTGCTCAACTGAGGGACGAGGTCATCGTGGAAGGTTCCATCCTTCTCGTTTCCGTCGACCCGCGCGCTCTAACGGAAAGGCAGAGGGCCATACTGGAACGGGAGATGGAAGTGGTGAAGGAATGAAAAAGGGGCCGAGACCGCGATTTGAACGCGGGTCCGGGGATCCACAGTCCCCAAGGATAACCAGGCTACCCCATCCCGGCCATGATGGGATTTCAGCATTGCGTCAAGCTTAATAAATATTCGCCCTGTCACTCGAACGGGAACACCGAATAGAGGATGGCGAACTTGGGCCTCCCTTCTTCTGGATGCTTGTCCGAGAGCTCCTTCAACTTGTCGTCGAGGTCGGATATGAGCTTCTCCGCTTCCAGAGCGGCGGAATCGCTCACCGGCAGGATGACGTAGTTCGCGCCGAACGGGTAGTTAGGCCGGTCCGTCACGTTCATGAAGTAGTCCTTTCTCTCGTCCATAGTCCGGATCCCGCGGTTCAATATGCCCTTGATCGCGCCCAAGGCGGCGAAGACGATATCCAAACGCTCAGCAATATCCACGGAACTGACGCCGGCCGCGTCGCCCATGATGCCCGGCTCGAACGCGGAGCGATAATACTTCTCGACCAGGTTGCCGACGAGCTCGGTGCGGGTTGGAACGATGAGCCCGGCCTCCAGCAGCTTCTTGATATGGTATTGGGCGTTCTGCACGCTCAGTCCAAGAAGGTCGGATATGGCAGTGGTGGTCATCTCTCTTATGGCAAGCAAGGATAGTATGGCCAGACGGTTTTGGTCCGACAGCACCTTGATCTGTTCGACACCTATCTCGGTCATTTTGCACCACTAAAAACATTTTTTAACGTTGTAGTAGGAAGATAATGATTAAATATTATTTCAATCATCGTTCAAATGCGATTATACCGATAAGAAATCACTAAAGAGGTGAGTTAAGTGAAGAAGAACCTAGGCCAGCCGAACTTTGTCATAGTCAACGGCAACATATTTTTCCTCCGCGCGTAGATCCCCGCTGACGATGAACGATCCTCCTTTTTTTATTTTTTCCGATCAACCAGACGATAGTAATTAATCATGCGCCCTCGATGAAGGGCGGATGCGGGACAAGGCCGGGCTGCTGCTACCGATCTTCATAATCACGGTAGCCGAAGCGTTCTACTTCGACGGTTCGGCCGAGTCCTGCCTGGGATTGCACGCCCTGAACATCTTCGTGTGCATACTGCTCCCGATCTGGTCCGATAAGCGCATGCTGCTCTACCAGTCCTTCGCGTTGGTGTCGTTGCTTCGCGTCCTGAACATAGGCATGCCGGTGTTCTTCACGGAAACTCTGCTGTGGATGCCGTTCGTTTATGGCCCGATCATCGTCGCCGGCTACATCGTCTGGAGGCAGACGGTGGCGGACGCCGGCAAGCTGCAATGGCGCAACCTTTTGCGTTTCCTCAACGGCCATGGCCTGCGGCCGGACGTCAAATGGAAATGGGAGTACCTGCTCGTCGCCATCATATTCGGTTACCTGGTCGCCAACCTGGAGTACTTCGTGCTCGGCAACACGGCCCTGGTCAAGGACCTGGGTCCCCTGGACCTCGGCAAGCTGTTCCTGGTGATGGTGGTGTTCGTAGGGTTCGGCGAGGAGCTTATTTTCCGCGGGCTCCTGCAAAGTTCGGTAGAAAAGGAGCACGGAAAGTACGTGGCCATCATAGTCTCCGCCCTGATGTTCTCCATCATGCACTCCGGCTACCAGAACGCTCCCTACCTCCTGTTCGTCTTCGGCGTCGGGCTGGCGCTCGCCTACGCTTACGAGAGGACTGGCAGCCTCGGCCTTGTCGCTCTGATGCACGGCATACTGAACTTCTTCCTGTTCTCGTTCCTGCCGTTCGGCTACGGACTGTTGCCTTGATAACCATCCATCATGCGAATGGAGCCAGGTCGCGACCGTCAAGGGACATAAAACACCGGCTTTGTTGGATTCGAATCATCCCCTTTATTATCGAAGGCGGAATCCTACAGACCCCCGGCGATATCAATATCATCGCCGTGGTGAATGTTTACGACGGTGCAGAAGATGAAGCGGGACCTAACCACCATGCTGGACGTCCAGAAGGATATACTGGACATATTGGAGACGGCCGAGGATATGAAGAAGAAGCGGGACCTGGACTTCCAGCCGCTGAAGGGGAAGGTACTGGCCATGATATTCGAGAAGTCCTCCACCCGCACCAGGGTCTCCTTCGAGGTGGGGATGATCGAGCTCGGCGGTTTCGCGGTGACGCTGAACACCAAGGACCTGCAGATGGGCCGCGGGGAGACGGTGGCCGACACCGCCCGCGTTCTATCCCGCTACGTCGACGGCATCATG
>DUJZ01000058.1 GCA_013329565.1 Methanomassiliicoccales archaeon | reverse complement strand
GTTGTTGCCGATCTTCAGCGTCTCACTGCTGTAGCTGGCATATATGGCGGTCACCCGTTCGGTGTCGTTGTCTATACCGTTGTCTTCCAGGGTCTGCCCGATGTAGTCCTTGACGAAGGTCATTCGCGCGGAAACGCTGTGGTTAGCCCCGGTCAAGGTCTCGATGTCCTCTACCACCTGGACGATCCCATCGTAAGAGTTCGGGTAGAAGGTGACCACCTTGAAGTCATATCCTTCCAGATCGGCCCAGACCGTGTTCAGGTACGAGTACCCAAAGCCGAGCACCACGTCGCTGCTCTTGTTCCATTTTCCATCGTCCACCAGGCCGAGCATGGTCTGCACCACCATGTCCTTGTTGGAGGAACTTACAGTGACGAAACGATCAGCGGGCATTCCCTGCATCTCGGGGATGGCGCTCTTGTTGAACTCGGAAGTGGAAGCGTCGAAGATCACGGCAGCTTCGAGCATGCCGATGTCCACCAGGGTATTGGTGGCGAAGGCTCCGAACGACGCCACATGCATTGCGGGTCCCGTGAGGTTGGTGGTGACACCACGTGAATCGGTTATGCTTATTACGGAGTCGTCCTCAGTGTCCGCCTGAGTGACCACGGGTATGGCGACGGTCAGCAAGGCCAGGACCATCAGCGTGACTAGTACTCTCTGGAATTTCATCTTGGCACCTTTTGATTGGGTGTTCTGAGTAATAATATGTGAGTATAAAATATTATCCAATTCGTAATACTCTGACATATCTTACGCGCGACAATGTGATGGCGCTCGACCGTGTTCAGCATTCAAGAATCGCATAGCATCATATTCTCCTGGAAGATCCGTGAAAGAAAATTATACCAAATCGCCCCTTCGCTACCATCATGGCTTCCAGGGTAAAGGTGGTCACCCCCATATGTTCGCACGAGACCTGGGTCACCGCCGAGATGGACGGAGAGGACCGCCTAAAGGTCCGCATAGAATCGGACTGCTCCAACGTGATGAACTATGCGGAACGTTTGGGTAGAGTCACCATGGATGATATCAATGAACAGCGTGGCTCCCGGATCCTGACGGCAGCGGAGGATGGCATCCTGACGCCTACCTGCCTGGTCCCTATCGCGGTGATGAACGCCTGCTGGGTAGAGGCGGGAATGATATCCAAGCGCCTGGCGATCAAGGAAGGCCCTATCTCCATTCACTTCATCGATTGAAATGGGAAAAGTTATTTGGCCTCCATAGCACCTAAAGATGGAAGGCCAACGGACAAGGATCCCTGATGTGCGGTACCACTGCCTTCTTCTACAACGATGATCTGCTCAGGTATCAGTTCGGGCGAGACCATCCATACCAGCCGATCAGGTTCCAGAAGATCAGGGACTCCCTGAGGGAGCTGGACGTGTTCGACGGTCGTCTGGAGTACGTTGAACCCCCTTCGGCCACTGAAGAGGACCTGCGGGAAGTGCACGATCGCTCGCTGATCGAGTACGTCAAAGAGATGAGCGACATAGGGACCGGGTACCTGGACATGGGCGACACCCCGGTTTGCCGGGGCCTTTTCGAAGGTGCACTGGCCGCGGTTGGCGCCACCATGCACGGGGCGGAGAGCATCGCCAGGGGGGAGTTCGATCACGTGATGACGCCAGGCGGGGGCCTGCACCACGCCCGGCGGGACCACGCGGCGGGGTTCAGCGTCTTCAACGACCTGGCCATCGCCGCTAGGCGGTTGCAGCGCAGGTACGGTTACGAGCGCATAGCGATCGTGGACATAGACGGCCACCACGGCGATGGCACCCAATCCATATTCAACGGGGAGAAGATACTGACCGTATCCTTCCACCGCTACGGAGCTGGGTTCTATCCGGGCACCGGCGCGGTCACCGATTTCGGCGAGGGAGAAGGGGAAGGTTATGCCATTAACGTCCCGCTACCCCGCTGCACTCCTGACGAGGTGTACGCCCCCACCTACGACAAGGTGCTCTCCGCAGCTTTGGAAGCCTATCGTCCAGAGATCATCATACACCAGTTCGGAACGGACGCCCACTACAGCGACCAGATGGTCGGGATGGGGCTGACCACCCGGACCTACGAGAAGGTTGCGGAGATAACCCACCGGCTGGCGCACGAACATTGCGACGGACGCTATCNNTGCCGCCGCATCTGGAGCATCGCCGTTTGCACCGTCTCCGGGTCCTTCCCGCTGAACCCCGAGGGGATGCACCTCATGCAGGACTCCGGCCTCAATCGCAAATGGAAGGTGCAGCAGGACGAGTTCCAAAAACGGCTGGACTATCTGTTCGACGAGGTCATTCCGAAGATCCGTTGAGCTCTTTCGCCCTCATTATCCAATCCAGACATGCCTTGCCCCGCTTCGTCAGGCATATCATCGGCGCTTCCAGCTCCTCCAGCTGTACCAGGCCCATCTGCTTCATCCGCCTGAGCGTGGCGGGTAGGGGGTGGTCCTTTCCTTTTCCCCGGATTTCATCAAGGGGCATGGGCCAATCGTGCGATCGCAGAACCTCGGCCAGGTCCTTGGGAAGGGCCTCCCGCACTCCCAAGGCCGTCAGCAGAGGGAATCTCCGGGCCCCCATCTCGAAGCAGCATATCTCGGAACCGGTGGAGAGCGCGGCAAGCGTTGCCGCGTCGCTGAGCAGCTTCCGCCCACCGGTGATGTCCACCCTGGCGCGCCACCCCTTTTCAAGATGTTCCTGGACCTTGCGTTCGATCAGCAGGGCCGAACCGGTCATGTCGGAAGGGTCTACCAGGAGCACTTCGTGCCGGATGCCCAGTCTTCGCAGGAAGGACAGGACGGCGGCGTTCTCGTCCTGAGCGGCGTCGGTGACCAGGACCAGATTATCGTGTGGAAGGGACCGTATCCCGGTGACGATCTCACTGACCTCGCTCCCGAGGGTGCTGACCAGCAGTTCCTTCCGACCTTCCATCAGTCCATCTCCAGCATCAGCTCCAGGGCGTCGTCGACCCTCACCACCTTCCTGCGGCGGTCGTTGGGGTCCTCCACCAAGTGAAGGACGTTCTTTCCCTCCAGTATCTGAATGTGGTGGTTGATGGTGGCCTTGTGCTTGCCCATGCCCAGGGCGATGTCCACCTGGGTCATGGGCTTGGCGCGATTCCTCCAGATGTAGGTAAGTATCTCCTTCTGGGCGGTGGTGAGGAGCTGCGAATAATCAACCTTCAGCAGCGGTAGGGGGATCTCACGATAGGTCTCGTCGTGGACGTATACGGAGTTGAGGCCCTCCATGGCGCAGACCAGGAGAGCGGCGGCGCTCATCATCTTCGTACCGCCGGCGATGTTGAAGACCGCGATCTCATGACCTTCCTTCTTCAACTGTCGCACCTGCGAACGCATGGCCTTGGCGGCCTGCAGCAGGTCGAAGGCGTCCGACATTGCCACCCGGTCGATCGGTATGCCCATGATGGAGCAGACCCTCTGCACCTCCGTCAAAGCATCCAGGGCGCGAGGATGGTCGTTGCAGAAGACCACCACCTTGTCCACGCCGGAGGTGGATTCCAAGGTAGGGAGTAGAGAATTGGCACGGAAGCCCAGGGTACCTAGTATGGCGACCATTCTTATCATCTCAACATGGTTCAAATCGTTTATTTCAATTGCTTAATACGATATTATATTTTATAATACCATATCCCGTGATATCAGGGTAAATCGGATTAAATACGAATTTATCGCTACCACGTACAACTGGGTTCGCCGATGAAAGTCACCAGCCGCACCCGTATGATCTCAGTCATCCTTCTGACGGCTTTCATTCTAATTCCCGCTCTCCAAGTCCCTTCATCAGGAGCTGAGAGCGTCCTATCGATAACGTACGAATACGGTTTTTCCGAACCTTACGTGGACATGGGCACGCCCGAGCGCCTCTACTCCATATCCGGTCTGGAGATGGATGGTAGGGGCGGCGTCCCCGCGCTTCCGGTGAGATCGTTGTTCCTGGCCATCCCGCCAGGCCATGAATTGATCGATGTAGAAGTTAATGGCGCCACACCGCGCGTGATAGGTTTCATGGGACAGTACCCGATGAATCCGGCTGAGCTTTCCCTGTCCGGGGAGCTCTCGTTCAGTTACGATTACCTTGGTTCGCCTTACGACGTTACCAGCACCTACGTGCTGGAAGGCGTTGAGGTGATAGGCATCGATCTCCGTCCGTTATACTGGGACGAGGGTTCGGGCGCCTTGTCGTTCGTCAGCGATTACACGATAACCCTGACCTATGAGCAGACACGAACGGACTACATCGGGGACATGGACCGGGTCAGGGACCTGGTGGACAACCCTCAGGTCGTTCCCTACATGCCTCGTTCCACCGAATCGAATTTGCTGCCAGTGGGGGAGTACGATCACTTGATCATCACCAGCCAGGAGCTGTCCGCGCCGTTCCTAGGGCTGGCCGAGTGGAAGGGGGAGAGGAACGAACTGGGCTCCGTGCACCAGGACGTTCGCAGCACGGTGGTGACGCTCGAGGACGTCCTCGTTAACAGCCAGTTCTGGGGCGATCCGCGTTCCCACGGGAATACCGGGAACGACACCCAGACCATAATTCGCAATTTCATAATCGCCGCCCACCAGGAATGGGGGGTTCAATACGTGCTCCTGGGCGGGGATGACGACGTAATTCCGGTGCGCATGTTGGTCGCGCCGATGTATGACACGGATTACGACGAGCTACCGGGCGACATATACTATTCGGGACTGGATGGGAACTGGGACAAAGATGGCGATGGCGCGTACGGTGAGCTGTCAGGGATCCTCAACAATGACGAGGCCGATCTGCTGGGGGAGGTCTTCGTTGGCAGGGCTACCGTTTCCACCGTAGACCAGGCCTGGAACTTCGTCAACAAGACCATCGGTTACGAGATGGGGTACTCCAACCAGTATGCGGACGACATCCTGCTCATCGGGGAGAGGTTGGACGATAGACCGACCTATGGAGACGACTACAAGGAGGAGGTCTGGAACCTGGTCCTGGCCGACGAGGGGCTGTACCGTTCGACGCTGTACGCGAGGAATGGAACGTTCTCCGGCAGCGCCGTGCTGGCGGCGATGGATTCCGACGTTCATGTCATAAACCATATGGGGCACGGCAATTTCGGGATTTTGGCCGACCTTTTTAACTACAACGTTCGGGGACTGGACAACGAACTTCCCTTCATCCTGTACACCCAGGCCTGTATGGTGGCCGGGTTCGACGAGAAGGCGAACGCACCGGGCGACTGCATCGCCGAGGAGTTCATCCAGGGAGAGGGCGGGGCGGTGGCCTTCATCGGCAACTCCCGTTACGGATGGTACTCGCCCGGGAGCACCGCCGGATCATCACAGAAGTTCGACATATCGTTCTTCAGCCAGGTCTACGATGACGACGTGACCGATCTGGGACGTGCCCTCTCCTATTCCAAGGAGGAGTGGGCCATCTCGGCAACTTCCCTCGGATCGGTCCGTTGGGTGTATCTGGAGCTCAACCTTCTGGGCGATCCGGAGACCCGGGTGCACGTGCCAGGGAGGGCGGTTCACGACCTGGCAGTGATGGACGTCGGTATTGACCGACCGGTGCTAGGAGAATCGTGTCCCATAACCGTACGGATACAGAACCAAGGCCAGTCCGATGACGCTGGAACATTGAGACTGCTCGTAGATGGTGTGGAGATCGGCAACGCTTCCGTCCCCCTGGGCCCTGGCGAGAGCATCACCATTCCCATGGAGTGGACGCCTGCCGAGCACACCACCGTCACCATCACCGCCCAGCTGGTGTGCGCGGAGGACCTGAGGCCCGATAACGATATGGTGGCCGTTCGCAGGATGGTCGACCGCCGGGTGGCGAGCGACGAGACCTGGACAGGGAACCGGACGCTTACGGGAGGGTTGCTGATCGAACCCCTGGTTACCGTGGACATAATGAACTGTGACCTCACCCTCCAGTCCTCTGATCTGCCGTACCGGTTCAGCGTCCAAGGGACACTGTCGTTGAATGGCAGCACGATGCAGGGCTCCCCGTTCTTCATTGATTCGGAAGGAGGGGATCTGGATATTTTCCGCTCACACCTAGCGGGCATGTCGGCCGCATCGATCAGCACCCTGTCGGGCGGATCATTGTCCCTGCGGGACGTGGTGATCGAAGGTGGCGCCGGATGGCGTCTGAATGGAACTTCGGTCAGCTTTTTCAATGCGACCTTGATCGACCAGACCGGGGAATGGCTGCTGTCGAGCTCCTCGGCCGACCTGGACCACCTAGATGGACGGGGAGGTGATGGAATGCGCCTGTGGAACATGACCGGTGCGGTCACCTCGTCATCCTGGACCGGCGGCTCATCGGGTCTTTCCATAGAAATGTGCACGGGAATGATCTTGCACGACCTTTCGTTCCAGGGCAACGGAATGGACATGGGCATCTTCGGGGATGTGGGGGCTTATTTCGAGCATGACCTGGAGAACGTGAGCCTTACCAACGGCACGCTCCGGATCCTGCAGGGTTTGGATGGTGAGACGGTAGAGAACGCCATCGGCTCCCTGTACCTGGTGGGATGCCATGACATGGTCGTGAGATCGTCCCTCTTCGAGAACTCCGGAAACGGCCTTGCGCTGGTTGACAGCTCGAACGTGGAGGTGGCGGGCAACTCGTTCGAGAACTGTTCCGTCGGCATACTGGCCATCGACTCTGTTGGACAAGCATGGGGGAACGACCTGCTGTTCAACGACCAGCAGGCAGCACTGGTCCGCTCGAACATCACCTTCGGTAGGGAGTACCCGATCGGAGGGAATCACTGGTCGGACCTGACCGGATCGGACACCAGGAGCGGGGAATACCAGGATCTGGATGGCGCGGACGGAATGTTCGATGCGGCCTACGATGCCGGTAACATCTACGACAGATACCCTAAGGTCGATAGATGCAGTTTGATCCATGACCTGCCGGGCGCGTCGTTCACCATGGATGCCGCGCAGGCCAACCGGGCGGATGCCCTGACGCTCACCTCGAACAGCTGCAGCGGCATCGGAATCGCCAACTGGACCTGGGACCTGGGGGACGGGGACCTGGCCTACGGACCGTCGTTGACCCACACCTACGGATCCCTGGGAACGGTCAATGTGAAACTGACCGTCACCGATCATCATGGAAGGACTGACGACGCAGAGCGTCTGGTGCAGGTCGTCAATCTGGACCCCCTGTGCGATTTCAGCGTCGCGCCCATAGGTCCTGCCCCGGGAGAGACCGTACAATTCCACGACCTCTCCTTGGACCGGGACGGCCGCATCGCTTCCTGGCAATGGGATTTCGGCGACGGCGACCTTTCCGATCTGCCTTCGCCCGAGCATGTCTTCGTTGACGAAGGTGACTACCTGATATCCCTGACAGTGAACGATGCGGACGGGGGAAGCGATACCGCCTCTCGCATCCTGTCAGTGGGAAACGACCCGCCGGTCGCCGCTTTCACCTGGAACCCGACGTCAGTTACCACCCTGGCGGACGTACTGTTCACATCCATGAGCTCGGACCCCGATGGGACGCTGACCTCCTGGTCATGGGATTTCGGGGACGGCTCTTCGGATAGCGGTTCAACTGTTAAGCACAGGTATTCCTCCCTGGGCACCTACTCGGTCACCCTGACCATCATGGACGAGGACGGGGGGACCGCCTCGCTCATCAAGCCCCTCACGGTCCTAAACTCCCGGCCGGTAGCGGCATTCACCGCACCGGCCGAGGTGGAGAGCCTGCTGGACGCACAGTTCGAGGACCGCTCCTACGACCTGGATGGCGGCATCCGGAGCTGGAGCTGGAGCTTCGGGGACGGNNGTCACCGACGACCGGGGATGGATGGGCAAGACCTCCTCCTCCATAACCGTCATCAACCGCCTGCCGGAGGTCGACATGACCCTCCCGCGGGGCGAGCACTGGTCCCTGGACCTCCTGGCGTTCAGCGCTTCCGGCCGAGATCCCGACGGAATCATGATGACCTACGCCTGGGACATGGGCGACGGCACCGTGCTTGAAGGACCCAACGTCGCTCACGTCTACCTCGCGCCAGGCAATTACACCGTTACCGTGACCTGCCATGATGACTCCGGAGGGAGCTCCAACAACATTTCCGAGATAGCCATCCAGAACCTGGATCCCCGGGCGTCGGTTCGCGTTGAGCACGGCGACCATCCCCTGGAGGTGGTGCTCATCGCCCAGGCCGAGGACGATGATGGCGA
>DUJZ01000080.1:5569-11075 GCA_013329565.1 Methanomassiliicoccales archaeon | reverse complement strand
CCGGGGAAGTGTTCTCCGGGGAGTTCCCGCCGCGCAGCTCCGGGGCGTACATGGCCGTGGCCGGGCTGGGTTTCGTGGCATTCCTGGCCGAAGGGCTGCTGGCCATAATATCGCCGCTCATCGCGGTCGGCCTTATGGCCGTGACCGTGGTCGGAGTGTTCGCCGCGTCCAACTACGTGGCCAGGAGGATGTGACCATGTCCATCAGCGTCGGCCTCAACTGCCCCGCCTGCGGAGGCGCCATCCAGATCAGCGAGGGGGAGAACGTGCTCAGTTGCAACTACTGCGGTTCTCTGCTCTGGGCGGAGGGTGACGCCGGGGTGATGACGGTGGCCTTCCGCAACGTCCAGGGCAGGGACGCCGTCCTAAGGGCCACCGAGGAGTGGTGGCGAAAGGGCCTCAAGGCCCGGGACCTGAGGACGAAAGGGAAGCTGCTGGAGTGCTATCCGATCTACCTGCCGTTCTGGAGCACCACCACTCGCGTCGCAGGCTGGATATGCGGTTACGAGGAGAGGCGTCACACCGACCGTAACGGCAACACTCGCACCGAGCGAATACCGAAGGAGGAGATGGTACTTCACGATTACCGGTACACCAACATCGCCTGCGACCCTGGCGATCTGGGAATAAAATACCTGAGGAACATGGTGGGGGAGGCGTCCTTCGCCGACTTCGAGAGCATCCCCACGTTCGAATCGACCACCAGCAAGGACGACATGGTGGAGATGTCCAAGCAGAACGCGCTGAGCGACGCCAGGAGCGACGCCAACGTGCCGCACATAACCTTCGAGAAGGTGACGGCAATCCCGAAGCACATCAATCAGATATTCTATCCCGTGTGGGTGGTCCGCTATTCGTACGGGGAGAGGATGTACATGGCCACCGTGGACGGCGTGACCGGACAGGTCCTTTCCGGGCGGGCTCCGGGCGACGCTCTGTATCAAAGTTTGGCCATGACCGGCGGTACGTCCGTCAGCGGCCTCATCGCCGCCGGGTCCTTGGCGATAGGGATCGGCACCGGCGAGGGCGCCGTGGCCATCATCGGCCTGGTGATCGGAGCGGTGATACTCGGTTTCACCTACCGCTTCTTCCGGCACGGCTCGGAGATGATCGAGGGGGACTTCGATGACAAACGCTCTTCAAACCTGGCCAAGGAGCTCCAGAAAGGGCTGAAGTTCAACCTGGGAGGGTTCCGGACATGAAGGTCGTACAGATCAAATGTCCCCGATGCCAGCAGCCTATCTACTCCAAGGTCAAGGACCGGGCGTTCTACTGCGGTCACTGCCGCACCATGCACATACGCAACGGCGGGCCGAACGTCATTGACTTCGACATCGGCGAGTTCAACATCAACGCTCCGCCGGACCGCGTCTACATGCCCTTCTGGAGGTTGTTCTCGACGATCTCGATCAACCGGTCCAAGGTGTCTGGCGGCAACTTCCACAAGCTGGGGCGGATGATCAAGGGAGATGCCAAGGGAGGCAACCTGTTCATCTACGTACCGGCCTGGGAGACGGACGTCAACGAGTTCAAGCACTGGTCCATGGAGTTCACGGAGAATCAGCCCATGTACTCGCTTCGCCCTGACTTCAACAACGTGGAAAGGGGCGCGACCTCCGTGTCCAAGGAGGAAGCGATGCAGATGGCGGACTTCGTCATCGTGACCATGGAGGCGGAGCGCCCCGGCGTGCTCCAATACCTCGACTATGGATTGCAGGTGCACGACGCCCGTTTGGTATATCTGCCGTTCGTGCGCGGAACGTCAGGACTGGCTCCCGGCCTCTGAGCATACAAAGGTTGAATAACAGTTTACGGATATTATCCGGGCATGGCCGAGCTTCGCCTCAGCAAGGGGCTTATTGCCGCTATCGTCGCGATCACCTTCGGACGCGGGGGCGGCGGTTTCGGGGAAGGTCGCTCCGGCGGCGGGGGCGGCTAGGGGGGGATCCTAGATCGCCAGAACCGTTCTAGGACAATTTCCATCTTTTCAACAACCTTTAACTAAGCCCTTATTAATCAGCCAAAAAGTCAGGTGCGACAGATGTCCTTAAGGTCCAGCGAGATAGAGGCGAAGTGGCAGGAACGTTGGTACGCCGCGCGCATAAACGAGGTCGAGAACGACGGCCGGCCCAAGTTCATGTTGATCTTCGCCTACCCTGGGGTCACCGGATATCTTCACGTCGGGCACATGCGCGGCTTCACTTACGTTGACGCCATAGCTCGATTCAAGCGGCTGGAAGGCTATAACGTCATGTTCCCGGTAGGCACCCACGCCACAGGGAACGGGGCGATCAGCCTGGCCGCGCGCATCGCCCGCCGGGACCAGACGACCATCGACTACCTTTGCGGCAACACCTGCCCCGTCGACGTGCTTGACTCGCTGAAGGATCCCGTGAAGGTCGTCGAGTTCTTCAACGAGGTCTACGTGAACCAGTACTGGAAGCGCTTCGGCTTCATGTGCGACTGGAGGCGATTCACCTCCACGGTGAAACCGGATTATCAGAAGTTCATCCAGTGGCAGTTCCGCAAGCTGATGGAGAAGGGACTGCTGATCCAGAAGCCTTATTACGCCCCCGCTTGCGTCACCCACGGTCCGGTGGCGATCGATGCGTCCGAAACAGATATCCAATGCGGCGGTTCCGCGGAAACGGTCGAATACACGCTTCTCAAGTTCAAGTGCGGCGACATGTACCTGGTGGCCGCCACCCTACGTCCGGAGACGGTGTTCGGGCAGACCAACTTCTGGGTGAACCCGACCGCTGATTACGTCAAGGTCCGTGTCGGTAAGGAAGTATGGGTGGTCAGCGAGGACGCCCATTTCAAGCTCACCTATCAGATGGACGACGTGGAGAAGTTATCGGCTGTGAAAGGATCCGATCTGATCGGCCTCAAGTGCCTGGCGCCCATGGTGCACCGGGAGATCCTTACGCTTCCGGCGGACTTCGTGGACCCTGGCGTCGGAACTGGACTTGTCACATCGGTGCCTTCGGACTCCCCGGACGATTGGATCTCTCTCAGAGCAGTGCAGGAGGACGACCTCACCCTGGACCTTTACGGTCTAGATAAGACCGCGGTCAAGGCGATCAGGCCCATCGCCATCATCGAGATGAAGGGCTGGTCCGACCTCCCCGCGGTCGAGGTAACGGCGAAAATGGGCATCACCGCCCCTGGCGATCCAAAGCTGGAGGACGCCAAGAAGCTGGTGTACAAGGACGGCTTCCACACCGGCAAGATGAACGCCACCGCCGGCGAGTACGCCGGACTTCCGGTCATGGAGGCCAAGGAGCGCATGAAGCAGACCATGCTGGCTTCCGGAGAGGCCGCGTTGATGTACGACCTTTCGGAAACGGTCACCTGCCGCTGCGGAGAACGGGTCGTCATTAAAAAAGTGAATGACCAGTGGTTCATCGATTATGCCAACGCCGAAGTGACCGCCGCCTCCAAGGAGCAGGCCAAGAACATGGAGATATTCCCGGCGGAATACTACCAGAACATCCACGGCGTTCTAGATTGGTTCCGGGAGCGCGCCTGCGTTCGTCAGGGCAACTGGATCGGAACCAGGTTCCCCTTCGACGAGAAGTGGATAATCGAGGCCATCTCCGATTCCACGCTGTATCCGATATACTACACCATCTCGAAGTTCGCCAACGACGGCTCCATAAAGGCCGAACAGATGACCGAGGCGTTCTTTGACCTGGTGATCCTGGACAGGGGCGACGCCGACAAGGTCGCCGCTTCCACTGGCATCGACCAAGAACTGCTCAAGAAGATACGAGCCGATGTGCACTACTGGTACCCCCTGGACCTCAATCTGGGCGGAAAGGAGCACCTGACCGTGCACTTCCCGGCCTTCCTGATGAACCACGTGGCCCTGCTACCGAAGGAGATGTGGCCCCGCGGAATATTCGTCAACTGGTGGGTGATGGGGAAAGGAGGAAAGATATCCAAGTCCAAGGGCGGCGCCCAGCCGATCCCGGGGGCGGCCGAGGAGTATGGGGTGGATGCGTTACGTCTTTACTACGCCCACATCGCCTCGCCACACGCGGACGTGGACTGGGACAATGAGGCCGTGGAAGGATACACCGCCCGCACCGAGAAGATGGAGCGGACGCTCCTGGACCTCATGTCGCTGAACGGTCAGGAGAGCGACGTCGACGGCTGGATGATCTCGCGCATGGCCTCCCGCGTCCTACGCGTGAAGGAGATGATGCGGACGTACGACCTGCGTTCCATGGCCAACGAGGTCTATTTCGAGGCCTTCAACGACCTGCGGTGGTACCAGAGGAGGGGAGGGAGCCACGCCCCCACCATCAGGCGCGTCCTGGATATTCTTCTGCCGCTCATGACGCCCATCACCCCGCACACCGCCGAAGAGCTGTGGGAAGCGTCAGGGCACAAGGACCTTCTTTCCGCGAGGTTGCTTCCCGGGATCAATGAAGGAGAGATCGATGTTTCCAAGGAAAGGGCCGAGGATTACCTGCGGAGCCTGATGGACGACGCCAACGAGATCCTCAAGGTCACCGGGATCAGGCCGGCGAAGATCACCTTGTTCGCCACCGCCCCCTGGAAGCGTGAGGTCGTCTCCATGGCCGTGGAACTGCACGAGAAGGGGGACCTCAAGGTGCCCACGCTGACCAAGGCGGCCATGGCCAATGACCTCGTGCGCGCTCGAGGCAAGGAGGCCTCCGACTTCGCTCGGAAAACGGCCGAGGACCTCCTGAAGAGATCCCCTGCCGAGGTCAAGAAGCTGGCGCAGAGGTTCGATGAGCTATCGTTCCTTGCGGCCAGCCGGGAATTCCTGGAGAAGGAGTATGGCTGTGTGATAGAGGTGCACGAGGCCGGAGAGCCTGGCGTCGCGGACCCGCAGAACAAGGCCCGGCAGGCGGCTCCCTGGCGCCCGGCGATACTGGTGGAGTGATCAGTCGCCCCAGCGCTTGAAAAGCTCGTGCGGCTGCCCCAGCTGGTCCAGTATCTTCCCGACCAGGAAGTTCACCAGGTCCTCCACCGTCTGCGGTTTGGGGTAGAATCCGGGACTCGCGGGCAGTATGACCGCTCCGTCCTCCGCCAGGCGCAGCGAGTTCCGGAGCATTATGGGGCTCTGCGGGGTTTCTCTCGGGACCAATACCAGCTTGCGGCGCTCCTTCATGCACACCGCGGCCGCCCTGGTGACCAGGTTATCGGCGATGCCGGATGCGATCTTGGCCAGCGTGGATTCGGAACAGGGGCATATGATCATGGCGTCGAAGCGGTGGCTGCCTGAAGCGACCGGGGCGAAAAGCTCGTCCTCGTGGTAAACGGCATCGGCCAGTTCCGTCACCTGCTCGACGGTATAGGCGGTCTCCGCCTCCAATATCCGCTTCGCCGTCTCGGTGATCATGAGAGCCTTCTCGCCTTCCAGCTCTTCGAGCAACCTTATCCCGTAGATGATGCCCGACGCTCCGGTGATGGCCACGACGATCTTCACGCTCCCGATTAAGGATTGACGCGTATTTCAAATCTTACGCTTG
>DUJZ01000080.1:0-5533 GCA_013329565.1 Methanomassiliicoccales archaeon | reverse complement strand
CGCCGCGCCGTCCCTCTGGTATGGGCACCAGAAGGGGTTCGGAGCACAATAATCCTTATATAGGGGTACCATATTAGTGGCCGAACATACCATTTGGTCTAGTCTATATCTGAAGTTCATTGAGGTTGGTTAAGATGGTTACGGTCTATGATGTGCCCTCCGAGAAGCTGATTGCGAACGTTGCCCAGAAGTTGAAAGACTCTGGGTCGGTCAACCCACCCGAGTGGGCGGAGTTCGCCAAGACCGGCGTTCATACGGAGAAGGCCCCGATCCAGGTCGACTGGTGGTACACCAGGGCGGCCTCCGTGCTGAGAAAGGTCTATATCAAGGGTCCGATCGGTACCTCCAAGCTCGCCGCGGAGTACGGCGGCTTCAACGACCGCGGGTCCAGGCCGAACAAGGCCGTAAAGGGCAGCCGCTCCATAATCAGGAAGTCCCTGATGCAGCTGGAGTCCGCCGGCCTGGTGGTCAGGAACAAGAACAACGGGCGCGTCGTGACCCCCAAGGGCCAGGCCCTTCTGGACAACGCCGCCAAGGAAGTCATCGACTCCAACTGATCGAGGTGATGTTCGTGGAAGATGCTGAGCTCATGGAACTGCGGCGACGGAAGATGGCCGATATGCAGCGCCAGGGCGAGCAGCAAGAGGTCATGGACCAACAGGCCCAGGCAATGGAGGCCCAGAGGCAGGCGATCCTTCGCCAGCTTCTGACCCCCGAGGCCCGCGACCGGCTGGCCAACGTCCGCATGGCCTACCCGGACATAGCCCGCTCCGTCGAGGACCAGCTCATCAGGCTGGCCCAGAACGGGCAGATAAACTCCCAGATAGATGAGCCAACCCTGAAGCAGATCCTCAGGAAGGTCTCCCCTCAGAAGAGGGAAATTAACATTGAGAGGAAGTAAAATGGCACGCAACAAGCACTCCGCCATGAAGGGGCGATTGATGAAGAAGCTGAAGCAGAACCGCCGGGTGCCGGCGTGGGTGATGATGAGGACCGACCGCGCTTTCCTGCGGCACCCCATGAGAAGGAACTGGCGCCACAGCAAGTTGAAGGAGTGAGCTAAATGGCCGAAGAGAACGAGTCGGTTTACATCATACCGCTTATCAAGACGAAGATGGTCCCCACCCCCGGTCGATCGGACCGGGCGATAAAGGAGATCCGGGCCTACATCGCCCGCCACATGAAGACCGAGGAGGACCAGGTCTGGATCGACCCAAAGGTCAACGAGGCCATCTGGGCCCGCGGCAAGACCGCCCCCCCGAGCAAGGTTCGGGTAAAGGCCGTCCGTTTCGAGGACGGACTGGTCGAGGTCTCCCTTCCCACCGAGTGAGCGCTAAAACATGTTGCGGGTCTCTAACTATAACGGCGTGGAGTTCATAGGCGTATACGCTGTGGCCAATGAGGCCATGGCCGTACTTCCCATGGACTCCGACGACCGTTTCCAGGAGGACATCTCCACCGCTCTGGACCTCGAGTGTCATAAAGGGACCATAGCCAGCACCAACCTGATCGGTTCACTGGTGGCCATGAACTCCTACGGGGTGGCGGTCAACAACTTCGCCACCGACACTGAGTTGAGCGTCTTTTCCAAACTGCAGGTCGCCAGGCTGGACGATCGCCTGAACGCCTGCGGGAACAACATCCTGGTGAACGATAACGGATGTCTGGTGAATCCGGAGATGAACGACCGGAGCGTTCATGTTCTGGAGGAAGTGTTCAACGTGGAGGTCGTCCGCGGGACCGTGGCCGGGCAGAACACCGTGGGTTCGGTGTGCAAGGTCACCAACAAGGGGCTTGTTTGCCACCCCGTGTCGTCCGCCGCCGATCTCAAGCTGCTCAAGGACCTTTTCAAGGTCAAGCCCAAGATAACCACCTTGAACTACGGCTCCCCGTACGTCGGCGCGAGCATCGTGGCCAACAGCAAGGGCGGGGTCGTCGGCTCGAGAAGCACCCCGATAGAGCAGGGCCGCGTGGAAGAGGCCTTGGACATAATCAGCTGATCACTGGGAGAAAACCCAGTATTCGGTCTCTTCGGGCAGGTCCTCGGCCTCGAACTCCACTTCGTTGCCGACCCTGACGACCTTGTCATCAGGCAGCCCCTTCAGGAAGCCGTCGGCGTTCTGAATGGACAACGACAGCCCCCCCACGCGGAAGTGCATGGGGATGGCCACCTTCGGATTGATGGATCTGACCAGAAGCTGCGCCTGCGCCCCGTCGATGGTGAACACGCCTCCAACGGGCAGGAAAAGGACATCGACCTCGCCCAGCTCTTCTATCTGCGCCTCCGACAGCATATGGCCAAGATCTCCGAGATGACAGAAGCGAACGCCGTCCAAGGTCAGGTGGAAGATGTTCATCCTACCCCTCTTCTCCCCGTTGACGTCGTCGTGGAATCCAGTGATGCCCCGGATGGCGACACCTTTCACTGTACGAGGGGTTACGTCCTTAACCACCACGTATTCGCCTTTGATCACCCGCACCGCGTTGTGATCGAAATGATCGTGGCTTATCGTGACCACGTCCGCCCTGAGCGATGGTGGCTTCACGCCTATCGAACGGCCATCGTGAGGGTCCATGACCACGGTCGCCTGATCATTGATCTCGAAGCATGAATGCATGTGCCAGATGACCCTCATATACTCACCTATCTCTCGGATTCGAACTCGGCGCCGCAGGCGGGGCACCCGTCCGAGCTCTGTCCGACCTTCTCATGGCACTTCGGACATATGTATACCTCGTCATCGTTCTTCTTTCGAAGAGAGGGGTAGACCGCAGCTGCCCCGATAATGATCATGAACGAGCTCACCGCTCCGCCGCCAAGGGCCACCGCGGTGTCAAAAAGTCCGATGGCGGTCAGCGCTAGAACGACGAGATAAGCGGCCGATCCCAAAGCGAGCACAGCTATCGCCGCCGTGGTCGGGCGAGGAGTTCGGTGTGCGATAGTGATAGGTACCAGCTTCTCCTTCGGCCTTTCGACCTCGACGAGCTTGATGGTCTCCTGCGAATCGTTAGAGGAGACCGTGGCCTGCTGCCCTTCGTCGCTCGGCGCTTCAGGCGAAGGGGCGTGCTCGTGGAACGGCTGGACGATCTCGGCGGTCACCTCGTTGGCCGGCACCGCCTCATCGGAGGTCTCCGGAACGGGAGCGGTTGCGATCCTTTCCTCTAGCTTCTCGAATGGTTGAGGTTCGGCTGCTGCCGGAGGTTGTGATATCTCCGCATTTACCGGTTCGAGAGGCGTCTCGGGTTCCGGCGACGGCTGTTCAACGATCTCCTTCGTTGGCTCTTTCAAGATGTCCGCGATGGTGGGCCCTTCGCTCACCGGAGGCGTTTCCTCGGCGTCCCTTTCCACCAACGGGATGGAACCGACCTCTTTGATCCTGAGCTTGTCACGAATGGATACCTGGCGAGGTCTTTCGTCCTCTGCATCCAGGGCTTTATCCTTGGCCGGCGGCTCATCCAGGTCCTTCAGGACCTTTCCTATGCTCCCAGCTTCTTTTATCCCCACGTTCCTGGTGACCGGGGCGTCCTTCCGGATGATGGTGGACGCTATTCGCTTGGACATCTGATCGTCCAGAGGCTTGCGTAGCTCCATCTTGTTAAGCGATTCGAGGTCCTTGATGTGCTGCTGCCAGTCGTCGGAAGTACCTAAGTTCTGCCCGCAGAAGTCGCACTGGGTGGCGCCAGGCTTATTGCGAAGGCCGCACTTCGGGCATTCCTTGAAACTGGACTTCCGCTCCATTGCAACGACCCATACCAGAGTCCCCCGATATACCCTTTTTCCCCGGATTCGGGTGAAAAGAAGCTGCTACGAGGCTCTATATTCAATGGTCAATGCACTATTTTTATATAGATGGATGCTGGATTGTTAACCAGATGAAGGTCCTCATCCTGAGCGTCGACCGCGACGACGATTTCGGTAAAAAGGCCGGGCTGAACAGCCCATTCATAGGTCGTGAGGAGAACGCCAACGCCGTCATGGCGCTGGGTCTGAAGGACGCCGAGGACAGCGATGTGAACACGGTCATGGCCGCCCTGAGCATGTACGATGAGATGCTCAAGAAAGGCGAGGACGTGGATATCGCCACCATCTGCGGTGATGCCAAGGTCGGTTATCAGTCGGACCTGGTCCTGACCACTCAATTGGAGAACGTTCTGGAGCTGGTGAAACCGGACCGGGTGATCCTGGTCAGCGACGGCGCGGAGGACGAGTTCATCTATCCCATGATATTCTCCCGGGTCAAGGTAGACTCCGTCCGCAGGGTCTGGGTCAAGCAGGCGCCGACCGTGGAGGGGACGTACTACATCATAACCAAGATGATGGCCGACGACAAGATGAGGAAACGGATATTCACCCCCCTGGGGCTGGTCCTCACCGTCCTAGGGCTTTTCAACATAATTCCGCAGCTGGTCAAGCTCATAGCTCAGGAAGCGAGCATCGAGACGGTCGCCAGCATGGGCTGGGGAATGATCGCGCTCGTTCTCGGCCTGTACATGATATTCTTCGCCTATAGGGTGGCCAAACGGGTGGAGGAATCGATGAAGAGGACCGGAACAGCGATCAGGAACGGAAGCCAGATGATACCTTTCGTCATAATATCGTTCCTGCTGTTCCTGGCCAGCATCATCTTTGCCGTGGACACGGCCGCCTCCTTGCGCGAGGCCGGTTACTTCATCCGATCCTTCGCCGTGCTCAGCATCCTGCTCTGGATGTGGACGTTCTCCCTCTTCTCCTACCAGATGGGAAAGCTGGTGAATCATTATCTAACGTACAACAAGCTCTACGTGACCAGCCTGGTGGTTAGCGTGAGTCTTTTCGCCATCGCCTTCATCATTCAGGCGTCCTTCGACCTTATCGCCCTGGTGTTCGATTACCCGCACCCCGCTGAGCAGTACATAGTTTTCATGGTCATCGTCGGTTTTCTTCTGGCAGGGTTCAGCGGCCTGATCAACATGAACATGAGGAGCTATGCCCGCATGGCGAGGCAGGCGCAAGAGGCCGAGGTAGAACCGCAGAACTATCCTGAGGCGTAAGATGGAATGGGCTGAATGGAGGCCACTGTACCTTCGGATCATGGACGATCTGGGGTTCGACCTTAAGGCGGATATGGAATCCGCAGAAAAACTTTCGAGGTTGGTAGTTTCAAAACGAATTCCGAATTATTGTACGGTTGTCGAAAAGCTAGGTCAGCGCGTGTCGATTATCGGAGCCGCCGCATCGATGGAGAACGATATTGGCACATTGTCGGAGGGAGATACGATGATCTCCGCCGGCTCGGCGACGGCCAGATTGATGAAGATCGGTATCATTCCCGATATATTGGTCACCGATCTGGACGGATATGTGGATTACGAGATCGAGGCCATCGAAAAAGGTGCCCTGGCGTTCATACACGCCCACGGGGACAACCTAGCCAAGATCAACGAGATCGTGCCGAGATTGACGATGCCTTTCGTTCCCACAGTTCAATGCAAGCCCTTCGGCAACGTCTACAACTTCGGAGGGTTCACCGATGGCGATCGCGCTGCCCTAATA
>DUJZ01000031.1 GCA_013329565.1 Methanomassiliicoccales archaeon | reverse complement strand
CGTGCTTTCCTACGAGACCAAGTGGATGACCAGGGACGATATCGCCGAGGTTTCTTACGAGGCGGCCGACGCGATCAACAAAGCGCGCTTCGAGTGCGGCCTGATCGACAAGGAGGAACTCGAATACCGTCTCAAGCGCTCAGCAGAAGCCGCTGACATGATGAAGCGCGTCGATGCGGCCATGGCCATAACCGACCCGGAGGAGAAGAGGAAGGCCTTCCAGGAGCTGCAGAGGCGCTCCGAGGAGCTCATGGAGAGCACCATCACCCACAAGCGGGAGATGGAGTGGGCCACGAAGGGGCTCATAAGGAGCGTTCCTAGGGCGGCCTGGGCGATCATTCGCGGCGTCTAAGGGAATATCGGCCGGCAGCGGATGAGGTTGTTCATCCTCCGCGGTCCGAGGACCTTCATGGCCATTTCCGTGCGCCAGGCGCTGCCGAAGCACAGCTCCGCCAGGACCTTCGTCCGGGCCGCGGTGCGCAGAGGCTTGTAGACCTGCCTGCGCCATTCCGTCTCGTAGTCGGTGAGCGGCGTTCCCTTGAGGACGTTGGAAGCGGCGACCGTGCCGGCCACCTTGCCGGTGATGCGGGCCATTGGGATTCCGCCACCGTTCACGGCCATGACCTGTCCGGCGGCGTCGCCGACGATCATGGCCTGGCCTGCAACGGTCCTCTTCACCGGCATGGACATGGGGACGACCTTGCCTTCCGGCTTCCCGGCGGTCAGCCCTCTGGACTTCACGAACATATCGAAGTACTCCCCGACGGTCATCTTGGCGAACTTCCTCGATACGCCCAGACCGACATTGGCGCAGCCCTTCTTGGGAATGATCCAGGCGTAGCCGCCCGGCGCCACGGTGCCGAAGTACATCTCCGGCACCGGCTCGAACTCCCCTGGAACCTGCACGGTCACGGCGGGGCACAGGTCCGCGTAGCGGTCCAGCCCGAACGCCTTTCCGACGATGGACAGTGGACCGTCGGCGCCAACGATGACCTTGGCCCTGACGCTTAGATCGTCGGTGTGAACCATTCCCTCCTCGACCTTGGTCACCCTCTGACCGGTCATGATCTCCGCCCCGGCCCTGATGGCCTGGGAGGCGAAGAACTGGTCCAGACGGTCGCGGTCGGTGGTGTAGCCGGTGAAAGGTACCTCGTACCTGGTGTTCTTCGGGGAGAAGATGCGAATGGAGCTGAACTCGAGAGAGACGAGATCGGACGGAACGTCGAAGATATCGGACATGTCCCCGGCCAGGGGGAAGATGTTCCTCATCTCCGTCAGGTCGGGCATGAGCTCCCCGCAACGCACTGGAACGCCGACCTGGGTCCGCCTTTCCAGAACCATGACGCTCGCTCCCGCCTCGGCGGCGAAGCGGGCCGCGGTGGACCCGGCGGGACCCGCCCCCACTACCACTATGTCGTAACTAAGCTCCTTGACCATGTGATTCACCTCTCGGCGACCGTCAGTAGTTGCGGTCGACGATCTTGGCCGCCAGCCTCTGAAGCCCCAGCTTGTGCTCCGAGTCCGGGAGGCCGCTCAAGGCCGTGAGCGCCTTCTCAGCGTACTCCTTGGCCTTCTGCTTGGACCTCTCTATCGCGTCAGTACCGAGGATGAGCGCCTGCGCCTCCTCGAGGTCCGATTCGGACTTGACCTTGACGTGGAAGAGCTGGGAAAGGCGCGGGCCTGCCGCGGTGTCCTCCATCGCGTGAATTAACGGAAGGGTCGCCTTGCCCTCGAAGAAGTCCACCATGCGCGGCTTCCCCAGGTAGCTCTCGGTACCCACTATGTCCAGGATGTCGTCGACTATCTGGAAGGCCATTCCGATGTTGAGGCCGTACTCGCCCATGGCGTGTATGCGGTCCGGATCGGCGTTGGCCAGGTAGGCGCCGATGCGGGCACCGGCCATGATGGGCTTGGCGGTCTTCCCCTCAATGATGCCAAGGTAGACGTCGATGGAGGCCACCTCGCCCTCCTTCTCGAACTGAACTATCTCGCTCTCGGCGATGGCCGTGCATGCCTCGGCGACAAGGCCCACGATCTCCTCGTTGAAGAAGCCGCCTATGGCGAAGGCCTTGACGAAAAGAAAGTCACCGCTCACCAGAGCTTGCTGCAGCCCGAACTTCTTGTAAGCTGACAAACGACCGCGGCGCATCTCCGAGCGGTCATTGATGTCGTCGTGGATGAGCGTGGCGGAATGTATCATCTCGAAGGCCGCGGCGATCTTGACCACCTCGCTGACCTTCTTGCCTCCGCACTCAAGATAGGATAGGATGGTCACCCCGGGGCGCATGCGCTTGCCGCCGGAGGAGATGACGTAATCGCATATCTCAGTGAGCAATGGCTGCTCCGATAGGATGCTGCGGTGGATCTCCTGCTCCACCATCTGAAGCTCATTCCTGATAGAGGAATCCCAGCCCTGAGACATCGTTCGCTCGATATGGTAAATTTATACTTAACCGTTACTGGATTTTATCCATGAGCAATGGCCAGCGTATCCGCCATTTGGTAAAAAATAAGAGAATGGGTAAGAGGTTTTCAAGCGAACAAAGCCTGGGCGGCGTCCTGGCATAGCTGTATGAAGGGCTCGGGGAACACGCCGATGCCGATTATCGCCACGACGCAGATGGCCACCGCGGCGACCATGCTCCTGGGCAGCTTCAGCCTCTCGGACGGGGCGCCCTCCTCCAGCTCGTCCACGTACATGTACTTGACCACGCGGGCGTAGTAGTACAGGGATATGGCACTGTTTATGATACCGGCCACGGCCAGCCAGATCATCCAGTCGGCCCCTTCCACCCCACCCATGATGGGCGAGGAGAACAGCACGACCTTGCTGGCGAATCCGGCCAGCGGGGGTATTCCGGCCAGGGAGAACAGCAACACCGTCATGGAGAAGGCCATGAAGTTGGACCTCTTGGCCAGTCCCTTGTAGTCCGCGATCCTCTCTCCGATGGCCACGGTGGCCAGCGTCGCCACGACGATGAACGCGCCGCCCTTCATGAAGGCGTGGGTCATTATGTGGAATATGCCTCCGGTCACAGCGAACTCGGTTCCCACCGCCACGGCTATCAGGATGTAACCGGCCTGGGCGATGCTCGAGTAGGCCAGCATCCTCTTGATGCTGGTCTGGTTCAAGGCCGCCAGGTTCCCCACGGTCATGGTGACTATGGCCAGCACGGCCACCACGATCTCCCAGTCGGCCTTTATGGCCAGCATGGCGATGAGGAAGAACTTGAACATGGCCACGAAACCCATCTTCTTGGACCCGGCCGCCAGCATGGCGGTGATCGTGGTAGGCGCGCCTTCGTACACGTCGGGAGCCCAGGAGTGGAACGGGACCATGGCCACCTTGAAGCCGAAGCCCACGGTGACCATTACCAGGGCCAGCCAGAGCATCTCCTTGTACGCGTCCAGGGTACCGACCAAGGCTCCGATCTCCTCGAAGCTGGTGGTTCCGGTCAATCCGTAGATCAGGGATATGCCGAACAGGGTGAAGGCCGAAGAGATGCCGCCGAAGATGAAGTACTTCGTCGCCGCCTCGGTGCCCTTCATATCCTTCTTCCGGAAGGCCACCAGAGCGTACGAGGACAGACTGGTGATCTCGATGCCGATGTACAGCACGAACAGGTCGGTAGCGGAAGCCACCAGCATCATGCCGACGGTGGCCAGCAGGATCAGGGAGTAGTACTCCGCGGCGTGCCTGTCGTTCTCGATGTATTTTGCCGAGGCCAGGATGACCACGAAGGCCACGGACAGGAACACCATCATGAACAGGGCGCTGAAGTTGTCCAGCACCAGAAGGCCATTGTCGAACGCCAGCGGACCCGTTCCCTCCACGAAGAACATGATCACGGCCAGCATCGATAGGCCAACACCGGATAGCGATACAGCTGCCAGGAACTTATTGTCCTTGAGCAGCAGATTCACCGCGGGCAACACCAGCGCGAACAGGGCCACGATTATCTCGGGATACAATGCCGTATAGTCCACTTAGATCCCTCCCAGAAGGCCCAGTACTGGCCCGAGCGCGGGGCGTATGTAGTCCATGATCAGGGCGGGGAACATGCCGAACAGCACGATGAGGCCGCACAGCACCGCCAGGGGCAGCGCCTCGAACCAGGACACGTCGTGCAGGTGATCGGTGTCGATCTCCTTGGTCAGCGGGCCGAACAACGTGCGCTGCATCGCCCAAATGTAGTAGGCGGCGGTGAAGGCGATGCTGGTAACGGGTATCAGCAGCAGCCAGCCGAAGGCGTCGAAGGTGGCGGTCATGACCGAGAACTCGGCCACGAAGCCCACCATCCCGGGGAGCCCGAGGGAGGCCATGAAGCCGATCATCATGAACGTCGCGCCGAGGGGCATCTTAGCCGCCAGTCCGCCGAGGCGGGGAATGTTCCTGGTGCCCGCCTTGTGCTGCACTACGCCGCACATCATGAAGAGGACGGCGGTGATGAGACCGTGGGCGAACATCTGGAACACGCCGGCCGCTATGCCGATCTCGGTGAAGGTGGCGAACCCGAGCATCACGATCCCCATGTGGCTGATGGAGGAGTACGCGACCATCTTCTTGAGGTCCTTCTGGGCGATGCACATGATGGCGCCGTAGACGATGGACAGTATGGCCAGGATGACCATGACCCACTGCCATTCGCTAGCGCCGTCGGGCAGTGCCGGGAAGGCGATGCGTATGACACCGTAGGCGCCCATCTTAAGCAGCAGGCCGGCCAGCAGGACCGACCCGGCGGTGGGCGCTTCGACGTGCGCGTCCGGCAACCAGGTATGGAACGGGAAGGAGGGCATCTTCACGGCGAAGCCGAAGAAGAGCGCTCCGAACACGATGACCTGGAACGTCAGGCCGAACATCGGAGAGACGGCGTTTATGTCCTCCATTCCGAAGGAGTAGAACCCGTTGAACGAAGCGGCCTCGAAGTACAGGGCGAAGATACCCAGCAACATGACCAGACTGGCGATGTGGGTGTAGATGAAGAACTTGATCGCCGCGTAGGCCCGACGCGGACCGCCCCATACGCCGATCAGGAAGTACATCGGGATCAGCACGACCTCCCAGAAGATGTAGAACAGGAAGTAGTCCAGGGCCATGAAGACGCCTAGAACTCCCAGCTCCAGCACCAGCAGGAGGGCCATGAACTGGTTGGTACGGTGGTCGACGTCCCAGGAGAATATGACCGACAGGAACACCAGCAGCGTGGTCAGGAAGACCATGGGCACACTTATTCCGTCAACTCCCAGTATGTAGGATATGCCAAGCGACTCGATCCAGGTGAAGGACTCCCTGAACTGGTACCCGCCACCGGTCTGCACATACTGGGTGAGCATGTACAGGGACAGCAGCATCGGGATGGCGGAGAAGATCAGAGCGGACATCTTGGCCATCTTGGGGTTCTTGCCCAGGGAGAAGGTGACCACTGCACCGACCAGGGATACGAGCAACATCAGAGATAGTATCGGTATTTCCATGGGATCACCTCAGCACTCCTACGACGTAGAAAAGGATCACAATCGCCGAGACACCGATCAACAGAAGGGTGGCGTAGCTCTGCACGAAGCCGTTCTGCAGCTTGCGCACCACGCCTCCGCTCTTGGTCAGGAAGGCGGCGATACCGTTCACTATGCCGTCTATGACGTAGCGATCGAACTTGTCCAGCAGCAGGGAGAACCCGTACACCCCCACGTAGCCGATCTTGTCGTAGGCCACCGGGAACTTGTAGCGGTCCAGCAGCAGCTGGTGCATGGCCTTGGGGAAGCCCTTGGACACCACCTTCTCCGCCGATATCTTGGTCTTGTAGAAGCTGAAGTAGGCCAGCATTATGCCGGCGACCGCAGCTATTATGGATATGTAGGTCAGCGGGGAGGTGAACACCTCGGTCAGCCGCTCGCCTATGCTCAGCACGTGTGCATGCTCGAAGTAGATGGCCCCGAAGAACCCGTCCCCGATGAACAGGGAGAAGCCGGAGGCGAAGGCCAGGGAGGCCAGGACGACCAGCGGGAGCAGCATGGCGAAGGGCGCCTCATGCTTGTGGTGCCCGTGCTCGGTGGCGTGCTTGGTGCCTTTGTTGGGCTTTCCAGCAAAGACCATGAACCACATGCGGAACATGTAGAAGGCGGTCATGAAGGCCGTAAGCACACCCAATACCCACAGGACCATGAAGGTCAGGCCGGCGTCCCCGGCCTCGAACGTCACGGCCAATACCTCGTCCTTGCTCCAGAATCCGGAGAGCGGAGGGATACCGGCGATGGATATGCAGGAGATGAGCATGGTTATCATGGTCACCTTCATGTACTTGCCCAGTCCCCCCATCTCCGCCAGTTCTTCAGTGTCCACGTAGTGGATGACCGCTCCGGCACCAAGGAAGAGCTGGCCCTTGAAGAAGGCGTGGTTCATCAGGTGGAACAGGCCGGCACCGAAGGCTATTGATCCTGCGGTGTAGTGGCCGTAGTGCCACAGGAACGCTCCTGCGCCAAGACCCAGTATCATGTATCCCAGCTGGGAGACGGTCGAATATGCGAGGACCCCCTTGATCTTCGGGGCGCAGAGGGCCATGGTGGCGGCGATGAAGGCGGTTATGCCTCCGATCGCTCCGACGAACAGGGATACCTCGGCGCTGGTGGCGATGATCGGGAAGGACCTGGCGACCAGGTAGACACCAGCGTTCACCATGGTGGCCGCGTGTATCAAGGCCGAGACGGTCGTGGGGCCTTCCATCGCGTCAGGAAGCCAATCGTGCAGCGGGAACTGGGCGCTCTTGCCTATCGCCCCGCCGAACAGGAAGAAGGCCGCGAAGGCCATCATCGTGGGGTCGGCAGTGTCCAACGCGTGCCAGACCTCTTCGTAGTTGAATGTGCCCAGCTCGGTGAACAGGATGAACAGGCCGATCATGAACATGACGTCGCCCACCCTGGTGACCAGGAATGCTTTCTTGGCGGCGCGGGCCGCGGAGGGCCTCTCGTACCAGAACCCGATCAGCAGATAGGAACAGACACCGACCAGCTCCCAGAACACGAACATCTGGAAGAAGTTGTTGGCGAGAACTAATCCAAGCATGACGCCCACGAACAGGCAGATCTCGGTGAAGTACCGGTGGCGCCTGGGGCCCTGGTCGTGCATGTAGGCGGTGGAGTAGACCACCACCAGGAAGGAGATGAAGGAGACCACGATGAGCATCATGGCCGCCACGTTGTCCAGGTATACCCCCATCTCCAATGTGTACTTGGAGCTTAGGACGACCCATTCCTGGCTGGTGGTGTACACCCTTCCGGTGGTCAGCAGCTCGAAGGCCGTCCACAGCGCCAGGACCATTCCGGCCCCGACGCCTCCGACGGCGATGTAACCGTTGAGGTCGCCCAGCTTCTTGCCGAAGAAGCCGATGAAGACGAAGGCCAGCAGCGGAAGGACCGGTATCAACCATGCGTATTCCAGTATGTCCATCTTTACCACCTCAGCAGGTTAATGTCGTCCACATCCACGGTCTTCCTCAGCTTGTTGAGGTTCAGCAGTATCGCCAGACCAATGGTCACCTCGGCCGCGGCGATGCCTATGGAGAACAGGGCGAAACCCTGTCCGGTGGCGTCACCGAAGTACGAGGAGAACGCGACCAGGTTTATGTTGGCCGCGTTGAGCATGATCTCAATGGACATGAGCACCACGATGGCGTTCTTCTTCAGTATGACCCCGGCCGCCCCGATGACGAACAGGACCGATGATATTATCAACACGAACTCCAGCGGGATCATTCGTCATCCTCCTCCTGAGCGATGAACACTCCGCCGATGATGACGGAGAAAAGCAATAGACCGAGCATGAGAACGGCCACCCCGTAGTCGGTGAATATGGCCGTTCCGATCTCGGCGGTCTTTAGCACGGTGTTTCCGATGTCGCCCCATTCGATGGTGAACACGGAGTAAAGCATGAGCTCCAGAAGGAGCCCGACGACCAGCACCTTGGCCACTATGGTGTGGGTAGAGTCACCGCGCTTCATTTGGACCGCCTCCTTTTGATGATGTCCTGCTCATACTCCTCGCAGGCGTCTCCCCCGACCATCCGGTGCTTGGTGAGCATGATACCGAACAGGATCAGGACGTTTATGGCGCCGACGTACACCAGCAGCTGGATGAGGAACAGGTATTCCGAGTTCAGGAATATGTAAAGTATACCGACCCCGACGAACGTCGCCGCTAGCCATACCACGCTGTGCACGATGTCCTTGGAGATGATCACCATGGCGGCGCATCCGACGGTCAGGGCGCCGAATATCAGGAAGAACAGAGTGGTTCCATCCAAAATCATTACAACACCTCCTTCAAACTAAGGCACGATTTCGGGCACACCTCGACGCACTGTTCGCACACCACGCATTTGGCGTTGTCGAACTTGGGTTGCTTGATCGGCCTCTTGGTCTTGGGATTGACCTCGCCGGTGTCAGCCATCTCGATGGCATCGGCCGGGCAGGTCTTGGCGCACCTCGAACAGGAGATGCATTTCGATCCGTCCAGAACGATGGTGTCGTGGACGTTCGGATCGTTCTTGGCGTAGGTCTTGACCTCCCCACCGGATTTCATTTCGGATAGCAAAGCGAACTCATAGTTCACCTCGTAACCGGGTTTGTGGGGGTGCTGCAGCTTCACCGGGTCGAATATGAGGCCGCCCCGGCTGTAGGAGCACAGCTCGAACTCGGGAGTGACGATCATGGCGTTGGTCGGGCACGCTTCGGCGCAGTTGCCGCACATCATGCAGCGTCCTACGTTCACCTGCGGGCGCTTGACCTTGCCCTTCTCGGCATCCTGGAAATCGATCATCTCGATGCACTGGTTCGGGCACTGCTTGGCGCAGCGGGCGCAGCCGATGCACCTCTCGAGGACGATGCCAGGGCGTCCGCGGAAGTTGTCAGGATAGAGCAGCTTCTCCCACGGGTACAGTATGGTGCAGGGCCGGTGCTTGGTGGCGCGTATCATGCCCTTGAAGGTGACCTGCATGGTCTTCAGTATGTAACCGGTGGCCCGGAAGTGATCTGCTTTAGTGTATCTCCTCTCCTCGATCCTCATCAGAACACCCCCGCGACCTTAAGGGCGACAGCGATCAACAGGTTGATCACGGCCATGGGAAGCAGCCGCCTCCATCCGAGCCTCAGTATCTGATCGGTCCTGATCCTCACGCTGGCCGCGCGGACCCATATGAAGAAGAAGAACACGATGAACGTCTTGGCCAGGTACCACGCTTCGGCCCATATGAACTCCGGACCCGCCCATCCGCCCAGGAAGAGCATGGTGAACAGTCCGCAGAGGACGTAGGCCCGGAAGTAATCGGAAGCCATCTGCAATCCCCATCTAATGTCACCGTATTCAGTGGCCCATCCTTCCACGAGTTCCGCCTCGGCCTCGGGAAGGTCGAACGGAATGCGTTCGGACTCTCCGATGGCGGCTATGAAGAAGGTCAGCGCACCGATGCACAACGGAACGATGAGCCAGATGTTCTGCTCCTGCCAGGTTACTATGCCCACGAAGGACAGATCGCCGGTCAGAACGACCACGGAGACGATGCACAGCAGGAGCGGTATCTCCAGGGCGATCAGCTGGGCGGCGGCCCTCATACCACCGATCAAGGTGTACTTGTTGTTGGAGGACCATCCGCCGATCAGGATGCTGAAAGGCCCGAAGGCGAACACCGCCACACCGAGCAGCACGGCCAGGTTGACATCTATTACGTAGAAGTTGTCAGAGAACGGTATGCACCCGAACAGCATGAAGGTCGAGGCCAGGTACACGAATATGGCCACCTCGAACAGTCGGTGGTCGGAGTCCTTGGGCACGATGTGCTCCTTCAGGATCACCTTGATACCGTCGGCGAAGTTCTGGAAGAAACCGAGGACCCCGACCTGGGTACCGCGGCGGTCCATGAACCTTCCCAGGAACTTCCTCTCTTGCCAGATGAAGCACAGCCCGAACATCATGGCCGTGATAAGGTATATCACCGCGACAAGCAGAGTGGAAACGAAGTCGACCACCGGAGCGGTCTGCAGCCATTCCCCGAGGTCGCTGAGGAATCCCAGCTTGGTCCAATCGAGGAGCGAGGCGACCAGTCCCAGCAGCCACTCGGTGAAGTTGGTCAGTTCAATGTAGAGGTTCGACATCTGATCACCTGTCCGTTTCTCCTATGCACATGTCCATGACGCCCATGATGGCCGGTACGTCGGAAATCTTGTAGCCGACCAGCATCGGCGGTGATGCGGACAGATTGACGAAGTTGGGGGACCGCACCTTCAGGCGGTACGGCTTCTCCGATCCGTCGCTGACCATGTACATCAGCGACTCTCCGCGGGGGTCCTCCACGCGGCAGACCACGTTCCCCTTCGGCGGGCACCTGGGCACCTTGACCCGGATGGGGCCGGACGGGACCGCGGCCAACGCCTGGCGGACGATCTTCATGCTCTCGCGCATCTCGTCCATGCGCACACGGTACCTGGCGTAAACGTCGCCGTCGGTGTGCGTGCAGACCTCGAACTTCATGTCCGCGTAGACCTCGTAGGGGTCCAGCTTGCGGAGGTCCATGTCCACTCCGCTGGCCCTCATTATCGGGCCGGTGAGGCCGAGGTTCATGGCGGTCTTGCCGTCCATATGGCCGATCCCGACCGTCCTCATCAGGAACGGTTCGTTCTCGTCCATCAGAGATTCGAGGTCGCGCAGGCGCTTCTCGAACTCGTCCAGGACGCGCAGGACGTCGCGCTCGTAGTTCTCGGGGAGGTCGTTGCGGACCCCGCCGATGCGGCAGTAGTTGTAGGTCATGCGCGCCCCGCTCAACTTGCAGAGCAGGTCCAGGAACAGCTCCCTCTCCCTGATCGACCAGGTCATTACGGTGTAGCTTCCGAGGTCGGTACCCATGGCCATCAGCCACGTCAAGTGCGAGATTATTCGTTGCAGCTCCAGGACGGCCACTCGTATGTACTTGGCGCGTTCCGGGGCCTCGATGCCATAGAGCCTCTCGGCGGTGAGGCAGTAGAGGTGGGTCCAGGAAAGGGACGAGCCGTAACAGAGACGGTCGGCCAGTGGAACGATCTGAGAGTAGGTGCGGTTCTCCATCATCTTCTCCCAGCCGCGGTGCAGGTAGCCGATGATCGGCTCGGCCTGGGTGATGGTCTCTCCCTTAAGCTTTATCCTGAGGTTCCACAGACCGTGGTTGAAGGGGTGCTGGGGACC
>DUJZ01000145.1 GCA_013329565.1 Methanomassiliicoccales archaeon | reverse complement strand
GGACGATATCCTTCAGGACACGATAGCATATGCCATCATGATCGAGGCGGATTTCGATTCCATCACCATCCGGAGCGTGCCTGGGCAGCAGGAACCTTACCCGCCCCTGGTGGACGTCGTGGCCAACCAGACCACTATGCGCCTGGAGAGCGTGCACGGAACGATGATCGGCTACTATATCTCAGAGGGGCTCGGGGAGATCAACGTTCCGGGATTCCACATGCACTTCCTGAGCCAGGACCTGTCGTACGGAGGACACGTGCTGGACGTGGAGTTCAGCGACGTCAGGGTCTATATGGATCCAATAAGAACCTGCTCTGTCCTGGTCGCGGACAGCGTCATCACCTGACGTCCACCAGTTCGGCGTACAGATCGCCGGTGCGCTTGGCCATCTCGTCCCAGCTGAAGGCCTTCATGCGCTCTTTGGCCGCGTTGCCAAGCTGCATGCGTCTCTCCTCGTCGCGGTCCAGGGCGTTGATCGCTTCCGCCAGGGCCTTCTCGTCCTGCGGAGGGATGAGGATCCCGGCGTTCCCGACCACCTCGGGCAGACCGCCAGTGTTCGAGGCTATGACCGGCTTCCCGTAGGACATAGCTTCGGCCGCAACCATGCCGTACGCCTCATGAACGGAGGGGATGACGAACATGCGGCACTCGCACAGCATGCGTTGCTTCTCCTCCTCGCTGATCCAGCCCATGAAATCGATGCGGTCGGTAAGCCCAAGGTGCTGTGTCAGCCTCTCCAGGTTCCTCCGTTCGGGACCTTCGCCGCAGATGCGCAGATGGCACTTGGTGTGCTGCATCGCCCTTATCAAGGAATCCAACCCCTTCAGCCTGACCAGCCTTCCCAGGGACAGGATGTAATCGCCGTCCTGGCAGATCGCGTCAGGAATGTCGACCCCGTTGTAGATGGTCAGTAAACGGTCCTCGGAGAACCCGCGGGCGGCCAGGTCGCCCTTCATGTAGTCGGAGACGCAAACCACCCGGTCGAAATTGTGCAGGTGCCTGAGGAACAATCGGTCGTTCAGCTCGCTGGCGTAATGCGTTAATCCGACGCCCTCCCCCAGGGTGTTGTGGCAGGTGTAGACCTTCGGACCTTCGTAGCCGAGAACGCCTTTTACCAGCGAACCGGCCCAGCGGTAGTGCAGGTCCACCACGTCCGGTCTCAGCTCCTGCAGGGCCTCCCGGACCTTTGATATTCGGACGTAGGGAGGATTGTAGATGTTGAAGTACCTGGAAGGCAGGCGGATGACGGTGTAGTTGTCCATCTCCTCCCGCTCCTCCGTTCCCGGAAGTCGGCTGGTGAGCACGAAGACCTCGTGCTCCTTGCCCAGTCTCCGGCAGATGTGGTGCAGGCGGTTCTCTATGCCGCCGATGAAAGGGTAGTGGAAGGCGTTTACCTCGACGATCCGCAACTCACGACCTCACATGTCCACGCGCCGGCTGAGCTCGCTCGGCAGGTACATGGGGCGGAAGGGCATGTCGCCGATCTCACCACGGACCCTTTCGATGAGCTGGTCCACGGTCATCTCCACGTTCTTGTTCTGAGAGCGGTCGTAGACCGTCAGAACGTCCGAGGCCATCTCCTTGTCACCGACCACTATGGCGTAGCCGACCCAGTCCTGCTTGGCCTCTCTTACCTTCTTCCCGACCGTTTCGGAGCGGTCGTCCAGGCCCACGCGTATCTGGGCCTTACGTACTTTATCCGCCAGCTCCCTGGCCTTTTCCAGGTGGGGCTCGGAGACGTTCATGAAGCGCACCTGCTCCGGCAGAACCCAGGTCGGCAACGTACCCAGCTTGCCCTGGGTCTCCATCCGCACCGCGGTGTCGAAGAGCATGTACAGGTACCGCTCCACCGTGCCGATGACGGCGGTGTGCAGAATGACCGGGAATATCTTCTTCCCCGATTCGTCGGTGTAAGTTATGCCGAAGCGCTGGGCGTTGCCCACGTCGATCTGCACCGTGCCGATCTCCCTGGCTCGCCTCATGTCGTCCAGGATGTGATATTCTATGTTCACGGTCCAGTAATAGTTGATGCCTTCCGGGTAGAAGTGCAACAGGGCCGGCTTGTCGTGCTTGCGCACGATGTCCATCAGCATCTCCTTGTGGTTCTGGTACGCTTCCCAGGAGGAGAAGTTGACCAGCATCTCGTAGTCCCGTCCGAGATCGTTGGCCTCCTTGTAGATCCTGGCGTCGAGGCGGGTGAACCAGTCCTCGGATTCCGGAATGTCCTTGCAGACCACGTGCAGGTCGGGCATGTTCATGCGCCTGGTGCGGAAGCACAGCATGGTCTCCCCGGACTGCTCCAGACGATACGAGTCGGCCACCTCGAAGGCTCCAAAAGGTAATGTTTTGTAGCTGATGTTCCAGAGGCGCATCATGGCGAACTGCTGGTGGCAGGCTGCGTACCTCATCACGAAGTCGTGCTTCTCGCCCTTGATAACGTAGAGGCGGTCACCGAACAGCTTGGCGTGTTCGGCCACCGGGCCCTCGTCCAGGCTGAACATGTTCGTGCCGCGCACGGTGTAAACGGGAAGGGATATGTCGTTGACTATGCGCGAGGAGTAATCGGCCACCAGGTCGAACATCAAGGCGCCCTTGGGCGAAAAGCACATATGGCCCGCGTCGCTCATCGATTCCCAGTTTATGCCGAACTTCTTGCACAGGCGGGTGTACTTGACCTCGCCGGTGGAAGGCCAATCCTTCTTCAAGGCTTCCTTGGCCATCATTATCTGGAAGCACTCGGTGCCGTTCTTGAAGTCGTGGGGGTCCACCTCGCTGCCGTCCGGAAGGAGCACGATGAACCGTTCCTCTCCTTTGGGGGCTTCTGCCGTCTCCTCGCCCTCGATCTCCCTGGAAAGCTCCGACAAGGGATGTCCCTTGCAGCTGATCTTGAACGCCTTGTACCATCCGAAGGGGGCGCGGTGCACCTGCCATCCAGCCTCGGAGACCAGGCGCTCCATCTCCCTGAGCACCTTCTTGCCGGTCTCGGCGTCCGAAAGTTCAGCGCTGAGGTGAGCGTAGGGATAGAGCATGATGCGCTCGGCGCCGACCCTCTTGGCCGTTTCGATGATGTCCGCCGAAGCCTGGGAGGCCACCGCCTCCATCCTGTCCTGGTCGTTCCTCTCGACGGTGATGAAGGCCACCAGCACCTCTTCCATCCTGCCAGTCTTCTCCTGGTCGGTGATGGCCTCGGCCAACGGGGTGGGCTTCTTAACCTCGAACTCCATGAAATCGGCGTGTATGTAGAGCGTCCTCATCTTATCGCCTGATAGGGTTGTTTGGTAATGGTCCACGTGTATAAATAAGCGATTCTGGAGCATAGGCATGGCCAGCATCTCCTCTCTGGTCCTTTCGCATAAGCAATGTTTAAATTCAAGAAAAGGTTTGCCTGATTCGCATCTTTATGAGATCATTCAGGCTATCCAGGGATGTCACGGGAGCCGTGAACGTCCTGCTCATCGTTCTGATCGCCGTCCTGATGGTCAGCGCCAGCACGGTCGTGATTTTGATCTACCAAGGGGAACAGTCCGAGGAGGGCTCTGATGACGTGGTCGCCGTCGGGCAGACCATCAAGGTGAACTATATCGGCAAGCTGCTGGATGGAAGGGTGTTCGACACCTCCCTGATCACCGTGGCTAACGATGACGCAGCCTACCCCAAGACACTATCTTTCACCAAGCGCAGTAATACTTCTTACACGCCTCTGAGCTTCGAGGTCGGCGCCGGAAAGATGATCGCCGGGTTCGACGCGGCTGTAGTTGGAATGAAGGTCGGGGAGAGCAAGACCGTCACCCTCGCTCCCGATGAGGCATATGGTGATATGGACCCTGCAAAGCTGGTCACCTTCCAGCTGATCGAGACCGTCCCATTGCTCCTGACCTTCACCCCCAGTTCGTTCAAGGCCGCTTACGGCGTTGACCCTGCTCAGGGATTGACCGTTTCCGACCCCATGTACGGATGGGACGTCACGGTGTATGAGTTCGACGCGCAGGCCGACCGCGTGACGGTCAAGAACGTACCGACGCTCAACGCCCTCTACCGCATCTACGGCTCGGGGAACGTAGGCTGGGACGTCAAGGTCACCGGTATCGACAGCAACGCCGGCCTCATCACCATCCAGCACCAGCTGGATGAGGGCGACAGCGATATGATCAAGGGATTGGACGGCACCAGCACCTTCTTCGTCATCGACGTGGACGAGGCGAACGGCACTGCGGTGCGCAATTACAACACCGAACTGCTGGGCAAGTCCCTGGTGTTCACCATAACCATCGTGAGCATCGTCGAGTGAGCCTAAACCCCAACCCAACAACTTTCTTTCATAGGGTCGACGGTCCTCCGCCCTGCTTCTCCGCCTTGCGCTTGCGATAGCTGGAGGCGATGTAGCTGAGCACGATTATCGCAAACACCATGACCAGGGTGACGTCGGCGGCCATCCCCTTCTCCATGTAGATGAGGAAGTAATTGCTAGCGGCCAATATCAGACCGTACTTCAGGGTGCCTCCGAGCACCAGGTAGAACATCGATTTCCTGTACGACCAGCCAGACAGCGCCACGAAGGCTCCGGTGAAGGGAAGGATCGGTGCTATGCGGTTCAGCAATATCATCCGCTCATCCTGCAGCAGCAGGAAGCGGCGGTAACGGTCTATGACCTTTGATATCGTAGGCGGAACCTTGAGCCGCTTGACCACCAGATATAGGGTGGTCAGCCCGAGCACCTCGGCTATGGCTATGACCAGAACGAAGAGCGTCCACAGGGCCCAGTCGGGCATGGTTCCGTAGCCGGCGATGAAGAACAGGACGACGAAGAGCTCGGGCAGCGTAGGGAACACAATGGCGTCGATGTAGAACAGCAGGAAGGTGCATAACAACCAACCGGCCAGGCCCAGAGGTGAGAACAGGGTGTAGAAGGCCTCGCCGACGGAGAACATCCCATCTCCCAAGCGCTAGTGCTTTAAAAAAACTTTGTTGCTGACCCTTCCAGCCTTGGACTCGATGGCATACTGGTATATGTCCACCAGCCTGGTGGCCCACTGCCCTGCCGAATATTCGCAGGCCTTGGCCAGTGCTCCCTCCCGGTACATCTGGGGGTCTTTTAGCAAACGAGCGGTGGCCTGCGACCAGCTGTAAGGGGTCTCTTCGAAAAGCTCTCCGTTCTCCCCCTCGCGGATGAGCTCGGCCACCGCCCGGTAGCGGATGCCGCTGACCGGCTTCCCGACGGCCATGGCCTCCAGTATCACCAGTCCTTGCGTCTCGAACTTGCTGGCTATGGTGAGAGCATCGCAGGCGGCGTAGAACTGGGGCAGATCGGAATCGGGAACGAAGCCGGTGAAGGTCACCTTGTCCGAAACACCCAGCTCTTCGGTCAGCTTGACCAGGTGCTCCTTGGCCGGACCTTCGCCGACCAGCACCAGGCGGGCGTCCAGCTCCTGCTTGGCAAGGATTCCGAAGCCGCGGACGACCAGCTCGATGTTCTTCTCCCAGGCTATTCGTCCGAGGTGAAGGATGACCTTCTTTCCCTCCAGCCCGTACCGCTTCCTGACCTCGCTCCCGTCCAGTCTTGGATTGAAGCGGTCCAGGTCCACCCCTGTGGGGATGACCTCGAAGCGCTTGATGTGCGGGGCGTAGCGTTTTATCTCGTTCTTGATGGCCAGGGTGGGCGCTATGACCACCTCGGCCCGATGTAGGATGATCCTCAGATAGGTCCACATGCTCAATTGGATCACCCATTCCGGGAATGGGGTGAAGTTGTAGAACTTGGCCGCCTCGGTGACCATGGTGTGGAAGGTCAGCACCACCGGCTTCTCCAGGGCGCGGCCGGCCAGCATGCTTCGCACCGCCTGGAACATTAGCCCATGGGTATGAATCACGTCCACGTCCAGTTCGGCGAGTATGTGGCACTTGTCGGTCGGAAATATGGGAATGCGGTAGCCGGAGTACTGTTGGAAACCGATGGAACGGAAATAATAGACCCCTTCCTCCCGCTGCGCCGGATCGGCCGGGTCGGGCGCCAGTACGTAAACGGTGTGCCCCATTCTCTCCAGTTCCCTCTTGGTCAGCAGAAGGGAGGTCACCACCCCGTCGCGGGTGGGCAGGTACGAGTCGGTGAACATGGCGATCTTCACAGTTTCATCCTCACTTCATGAGCCCGGCGATCTTGCCGAGGACCTCCTCCGGGTCCCGACCGAGCACTCTGACCATTGGTTCCTTGCCTACTGCCCCGCGGTCGAAGATCACGTCCGGCACATGGCCGCATCCCATTATGGCGTGCGCGGTGCCCCATTCCATGGAGGACACGCTGTCCGGCTCCTCGGCCCGGTCGAAGCTTCCGACGTCCAGACCGAAAGAGACCAGTTCTGCCAGGGTCTCCTGCGAGTACCGCAGGTTCATCACGCAGCGGACCTCTGGATCGGCGGCCGAAGCGGCCATCACCACCCGGGCTATGTGCCGGCTTCCTCCGAACCGAACCTCGCCCGCCCGGCGAATGCCTTCGCCAACACGGACCAGCCGACCCTGGACCCCGCATATCTCCCGATATCCCTGCGGGTACGGCAAGGCGTAAGCAAGGTTCATGCCGACCTCCGGGACCAGCTCGGGCGGCAAGCGCTGCTCTATCGTTTCCACCGCGGAACGGACCTCCTCGGCCATCCGCGCCCGCATGGCTTCCTTATACAGGGTGGCCATGGGATTTATGGCCAAAAGTCCCTTGCCCACCGGCAAGGCCATGGCTATCGAGTCGTATATGCGCCGCTTGGCCTCCTGCACCGACTCACGAGGGTCCATGCCCAGCCCCAGTCCCGTGGCGATGAACGAGGATAAGGTGCAGCCGGCACCGTGCACCTTGCGGTCCAGGCGGGGAGAGACCATCTCCAGCACGCCCTCGGCGGTGAACAGCAGGTCACGGGCGACGTTCCCGTCCAGATGGCCGCCCTTCAGCAGGACCGCCTTCGGCCCGAGGTCCAGAAGGATGTTCCCGACCTCCTCCAGTGATCCATCGTCGACGATCTTCATCCCCGAGATCGTCTCAGCCTCCTCCCGGTTCGGCGTTACGACCGTAGCCAGGGGTAACAGGTCCTTGACCAGGGATTCCGCCAAACCACCCTTGTGCAGCGAGGCGCCCACGCCGGCGAAAAGCACCGGGTCGACCACCAGCGGGGCCTCCAGCTCGGTGAGCAAGGAGGCGACCGCACGTACGGTGCGCGGGGAGTACAGCATACCGGTCTTCACCGCGGAGATGCAGGCGTCCTCGGCCACCGCGGTTATCTGGGCGGTGACCTGCTCCGGCGGCAAGGGGAATATCTCCCGTAAGCGAGAGGTGTTCTGGGCCGTGACCGCGGTGAGAGCTACGGCAGCGTGCGCTCCCATGGATGAGATGGCCTTGATGTCGGCCTCCACGCCCGCCCCGCCTACGGAATCGGAACCAGCGACAGTGAGGATGATCGCCATAGGTGGTGTAAGGTTCGTCCTCCTAATAATT
>DUJZ01000106.1:6921-8449 GCA_013329565.1 Methanomassiliicoccales archaeon | reverse complement strand
AGCGCTTCCCCCGGCAAGGCCTTGAGAATGGCAGAGAGAATCTCCGGGGACAATGGAGTGGCGCACTCCCTGGCCTTTTGCCAAGCCTATGAGGCGGGCCAGGAGGTGCACCCCCGGGCCCAGTACGCTCGTTGCATCCTGGCCGAACTGGAGAGGATACACAACCACCTGGGGGACATTGCCGGGCTGGCACTGGACACGGCATTCTCCGTCCCCGCCGCTGACCTCTACGCCCTGCGGGAGGCCATGCTCGCGCTCAACGCTAGGGCCACCGGTCATCGGCTGCTGTGGGGGTCGGTCGTCCTGGGCGGGACCAGGGAGGTGTTTGGCGAGGCCGTCGTGGACGACGTGCAGGACACGCTCATGAAGGTCGGAAATGGGCTGCGGACCACCGTTGGAAAGATGAAGGCCTCTCCATCCTATCTAGATCGGGTGGAGACCACTGGCATAGTCACCGAGAAGGTCGCCCGGGAGCTCAGGCTGGTCGGTCCCATCGGAAGGGCCAGCGGGCAGGACTTTGACGTCAGGGTAGATCATCCGTACGAAGCCTACTCCAGGCTCAACTTCAGGGTTCCTTCGGGCAAGGCTGGGGATGTCATGTCTCGTATGAACGTCAAGGTCCAGGAGGTCGACGAATCGATAAGCCTGGTCATGGAGGCTTTGGATAAGATGCCATCCGCCGGGGGGTCGTTCGACCTCGTCCCTCCCGGGGACGGGACGCACATAGGCCTTGTCGAAGCCCCCCGCGGGGAGCTCTTGCACATTATCCATACGAAAGATGGTAAGATCGTGCGCCACAAGGTGCGGGATCCTTCCTTCTGCAATTGGCCGGGATTACAGGAAGCGGTGCTTGGGAACATCATACCGGACTTCCCCCTGATCAACAAGAGCTTCAGCCTGTCGTACGCGGGGAACGACCTGTAATGGTGGGATGTATGATCGAGAACATGTTGATGAAGAAAAGGAGGACGGTGCCCCTGCGGGCCCTCCTCGATCAGAGCGTCGGCAGCCCCATGGCCGACCGGTCCAATTGCGACCTCTGCGGTAGGTGCTCCGAGGCATGCCCGGCCCAGGCGATCAAGGTCAGTGAAAAATGGGCGGTCGACCTAGGCAGATGCCTCTGGTGCGGGGATTGCTTGGAAAGCTGTGAGCGAGGGGTCATTTCGATGACCGGCTCCTGCGACGCCACCAGCAGCAGGGAGGGTCTGATCCGTTCCGAGGACAGAGTGGAACAGGCCGGCCTGCGACTGAAGGACGAGATCGGCAGGGTGCTGGGCCGATCATTGGCCATAAGGGAGGTGGACGCCGGATCCTGCAACGGCTGCGAGGTGGAGGTGAACGCCCTTTCGAATCCGATATACGATATGGAGCGTTTCGGCATCAAGATCGTGGCGTCCCCCAGGCACGCGGATATGCTTTTGGTGACCGGGCCGGTCACCAGGAACATGCTCCCGGCGCTGATGAAGACCTACCGGGCCATGCCAGAACCGCGCCTTGTGGCGGCCATGGGCACCTGCGCCATATCCGG
>DUJZ01000106.1:0-6877 GCA_013329565.1 Methanomassiliicoccales archaeon | reverse complement strand
AGATCACCTGACGACGATCACCGTGCAAGGCGAGTTGCGCACCACGTGCTCGGAGACGCTGCCTATGAGCACCCTATCCAGGACGGTCTTGCCCGAGGTTCCTACGATTATCGCCGAGGCGCTGACCCTCTCGGCCACGGCGATGGTGGACTCGGCGGGAGCGCCAGTCTCCAATAGGGTGGTGGTCTCCACTCCTTGCTGGATCGCCCTCGCCTTGATCTAATCGAGGTGCTTTTTAGCGTCCACCACGGTGCCTTCCCGGTTCTCCTCGTGCCTCGGACCTATCACGAAAACCACGTACAGAGCTTCACGGTGCAGACGCGCATATTCCAACGCATATTCGACCGCTTTGGAGGTGTGCGCCCTGCCGTCGGTTGCCAGAACAACGCTCATTTTGTCCCTTCTAACCTTGAATGTACTTTGCCAGGATATAATATTGTCAATGCCACGGCTCATTCGTCGGGTCCGGACCTCTTGGATAAGTAGACGATATCATCGTGCTCATGATATCCAAGCTCGGCGAAGAGCGCCCGCGAACGGTGGTTGTGCTTGTGAACCTGTACGGCGAAGACGCTTATGCCCAGGGCGGAAAGCTCCTCCTCCGCCCGGCGAACCAGCATTCTGGCGATCCCTTTCCCCTGTTCTTCCGGAGGAACGGCCAGGCGGTTCAGCCATCCCTTGCGCAGGTCGTGCGTGACCAGCACCACCCCGACGACCTTTCCGCGGTCCTCGGCCACCAGGTAGATCGACGAGTCTTTCTCCAACTGCTCCAGTATACGCTCCTCGGCGTCCCTCCCCCGCGGTTGATAAGGGAGACCGGACCTCACCCAGATGTCAGCCGCATCGGCGTAATCTTCCGGGCGCATCCGGCGGACCTCGGCGCTCATATCTCGAGCTCCAGGCCGATGGGGCAGTGATCGGAGCCCTGCACCTCGGGCATTATGAAGGCGTTGCGGCATTTGTCCTTCAGCCCCTCGTCCACGAAGAAGTAGTCGATGCGCCACCCCACGTTCCGCTCCCGGGCCCGGGTCCTCATGTCCCACCAGGTGTACCGTTCCGGGCTAGGATCGAACATCCGGAAGGTGTCCACGAAGCCGGCGGCCACGAGGTCATCGATCCATTTTCTCTCCTGGGGCAGGAAACCGGAGATCTTCCCGTTCTCCTTCGGACGGGCCAGATCGATCTCCTGGTGGGCGGTGTTCACGTCCCCGCAAACGATAACGTGCTTTCCTCCTTCCACGGTACGTTTGGCCACTTCCAGGAACTCCTGGTAGAACTCCATCTTGTAGCGCAGCCGTTCCGGGGAGGCCTTTCCGTTCGGGAAGTAGGTGTTGAAGAGAACGAAATCGTCGTAATGGGCCACCAGGGTTCGCCCCTCGGAATCGAAGCGCCTCTGGCCGAAGCCAGGTATGACCTTGTTCGGTTCGACCTTCGAGTAGACGCACACCCCGCTATACCCCTTCTTTTCCTCGGGCGATACGAAATATGAATGGTAGCCAGGGGCGTTTATCAGTTCGTCAGGTAGCTGGTCCGGGGCGGCCTTGGTCTCCTGCAGGCAGATCACGTCCGCCCCGTCCCGCAGAAGCAGGCCGTCAAGCCCCTTCTTGTAGGCCGCCCTGATACCGTTCACGTTCCAGCACAGCAGGCGCAGCGTTTTCACCGTCCAGCCGATTGAGCTTCCACGATTATAAAAGGTGCTGAGAAAATCTTAATGCCTACCAACAGCTAGTGAACAACGGTGATGCACACGACCTCGCTAAAGCGCATCCTAGTGGGAGTGGACGGTTCTGAGAACGCCCTACGAGCCGTGGAGTTCGCAGGAATGTTGGCCAAGGAGATCGGCTCGGAGGTGACACTGGCGCTGATTATAACTCCCAGCGACCACGAGATCTTAAGCGGGAAGGCCACTTACATGGAAAAGGGGGCCCTGTTGGGGGGGCCGCGGCTGAAGGCAGCGGAGCAGCTCCTCGAAGAGCTAGGCGTGAAGCATCGGTCCGAGGTGGAGATGGGTCACCCGGCGGAACAGCTGCTGCGGCTGGCCAAGGACCACGACCTTGTGGTCGTGGGAACGCGCGGCCTCAGTCCTTTTAAGGAGGCCTTCATCGGCAGCACCTCGCATCGCCTGGTACAGGGCGGAGAAGCGCCGATCCTGGTAGTGCCGTGATGAGCGGTGAACGGGCCGCTCCTTTTTTTTTAATTTTGTGAAAGAATATATTTACGTAAGTCATTAGAGGGGCCGGTGGGGAACGATCAGCGGCGTCGGTCACTTCTGTCCACGCAGTTGATGGTCGGTGGCCACCGATGACAGGTGCATGATGCTGACGAGCGGCGAGAAGGCTTCTTGGAGGAGGAACTTCCTTACCATATGGGGAGGCCAGTCCTTCTCCCTGGTCGGTAGCGCGCTGGTACAGTTCGCCCTGGTCTGGTGGCTGACGGTGGAGACGGGCTCGGCGACCGTGCTGGCCCTGGGGACGCTCATGGGCGTTCTTCCGCAGATCCTGATCGCCCCCTGGGCCGGGGCTTACGTCGACCGCTGGAACAGCCGGCGGACGATGGTGATCGCGGACTCCTTGATCTCGCTCATAGCCATGCTCCTCATGCTGGCCTTCCTGGCCGGAAACGCCGAAGTATGGATGGTCCTCCTGGCCATGTTCGGCCGGGCCACCGTGTCCGGGTTCCACTGGCCGGCCATGCAGGCCGCCACGTCCATGATGGTGCCCGAGCGCCATCTGGGAAGGATCGGAGGACTGAACCAGGCCATGTTCGGCCTCTCCAGCGTGATCGCCGCCCCGGCCGGGGCGGTTTTGATAGCGCTGTTCCCGATGTGGGCGGTGCTGTCCGTAGATCTGATCACNNTGGCGAGAGGAAACCGTCCCTGATGAACGAGATGAAGGAAGGCCTGGCCTTCCTTAAGAGCTGGCACGGCGCTCTGTCCATAATCGTCCTGTTCATGATCGCCAACCTCCTGCTCAGCCCGGCCTTCTCGCTTCTTCCGCTGCTGGTGATCGACCACTTCCAGGGAGGTGCTGGAGAGTACGCGACCATGGAGGCGTTGGCGGGCATCGGGATGCTGATCGGAGGGGCGCTCCTGGGGGTGTGGGGAGGAGGCAAGCGCAAGATGGTCACCATGCTGGCCTCCACGATGGTGTTGAGCCTGGCCATCACCGCCCTGGGGATAGTCCCGGCCGAACTTCTCCCGTTGGCCTTCGGGCTGTCGGCGGCGGTCGGCCTCAGCATATCCTTGCTCAACGGTTCCATGATGGCCATGATGCAGGCGTCCGTCCCCTTCGCCATGCAGGGGAGGGTGTTCGCCCTCATCAGCGCCGGGGTGACCGCCATGATGCCCGCCGGACTGTTATTGGCCGGTCCCCTGGCCGACGCGTTCGGCGTCCGTATCTGGTACCTGGTGGCCGGGGTCCCGATGATATTCCTAACGCTGGTCTACTCGTCGTCCAGGTCGGTCATCCGCATCGAGGACCAGATCATGAAAGGGTCGGCCAAGGACGTCCAACATAAGGAGGAAGGTCCCTCATCGAAATGATCCGGCGGGCACATCCCCCGGATAACCGCCCTCCATATCACTTATATCGGTTCTAGGCATATTCTCCCCGGTCAGGTTCATCATGGACTATTACGGGGCTCTAATCATCGTACCCAACGTTCTAGCGGCGGCGTTCACCGCATGGGTGGCCTACAAGGTCCTGACCGGGAGGGATTCCGAGCACCGGACGGCCATGGCCATCTGCTTCGCCTTCATCTCCTTGAACTCATTGGTGCTGCTGGCGGAGAAGATGATAGGCGACATGGACCTGGCGTTGGCCGTCGTCGCCCTGGAGTACGTCTTCGAGTCGGTTATCCTCATCTCCCTGCTCACCTTCGTCATGCAGTACATCGGGCTTGGAAGGCACATCACCAAGCGTAACGTGCTGCTCATCGCCTCCCCGGCCATCATATCGGTGCTGCTCAACGTGACCAACGGCCTGCACCACTTGTTCTATGACGATGTGATCCTCGTCCAGAGCCGCGGGTTCTACATGTTCGAGGCCGACTACGGCTCGCTGTTCGCGATCTGGATAGGTTATTTCCTGCTGGTGATACTGGTCACCAACATCCTGCTGGCCAGGGCCCTGCTGGGGACCTCCCCAGAGCGCCGGGTCGGCCTGGGCACCTTGATGCTGGCCACCCTGACCATGATGGTCACCGGTCTTCTTTACGTGCTCAGCGCTCGGGACGATCCCCTGGTGGACATACTGTCCATCGGCTTCGGCCTCACCGCCCTTATCGTTTTCGTAGGAGAGAGGCGCTCGGACTTCACGAACCTGGAGATAATCCGCTTCCGGGAGGCGATCGGAGGGATGGACGATGCGGTAATAATCTTGGACTCCTCTCTGCAGGTCGTATATGCCAACAAGCCAGGTGGGAAGATCCTGGACCAGAACTCGGATTACCTATGGGAGCGGTTGCGTGCCCGGGGGTTGAAGGTCCCCTCCGGCTCCAACAAGTGGGAGACGGCCATGGTCATCGATGGGGGCGCCAGGCATTTCGTCCTCACCACCTCTGACATTTTCAGGGAGGGTAAACCGATCGGGGTGGTGCTCGTGCTTCACGACATAAGCAACCGCAAGGCATTGGAGGAGGACCTCCGGCGGGCCAACCGGAGCATGAACACCCTGAACCAGATACTAAGGCACGACATGAGGAACGACCTGACCGCCATCTGGGGTTACCTGGAGATTCTCGAACTGACGGAAATGAACGACCGGCAGAAGCACCTGATCGGAAAGCTCATGGAGAGGGCCAGGAGCGCCGACGGACACCTGGAGTTCGCCAACGCGCAGCCATCGCCAGGATCGAGCGCCACCGCATGGCAGGAGGTGCAATCCGCCATCGACAAGGTGTTGGGAAAGGTGGACATGGGAGGGATCGAGGTCGAATCCCGCGTGCATGGGATAAGATTGCTGGCCGATCCGCTGCTGGAGAACGTCTTTCATACCCTGGCCGATAACACCGCACGGCACGGGGAGCGGGCCAGCAAGGTGATCGTCCGGGGGGAGAACACCGAGAGCGGGCTGTCCATTATCTGGGAGGACGATGGGATCGGGGTACCGGCGGGCCAGAAGGAGATAATATTCGATGAGGGGTACGGAGACAACACCGGGCTCGGGCTGTACCTGGCAAGGGAGATCCTGGGGACCACTGGCTTCACCATCACCGAGGAGGGTGTGCCGGGGAGGGGAGCTAAGTTCGTCATCAGGGTGCCGTCCGGCTGGTTCACCTGGAAGAGCCCCCCCTCCTGACAGGAAGACCGGGGCACCGGTCCTCGCCGCGCCTTTGCCGGTCCTCCATTTACGGTATCATCGTTCAAGGCCAGGGATGGTCCCGCCCCGCCCGTTCATCGGGGCCGGGTGCGTTCCTGTGGCTCCGCCGACATCGCCGAGATAATGAACGATCAGGTTCACATCGGTCAATGAGAAATAGGGAGATGGCGTTATCCGAGATATGCCCGGGACCGCAAGTAAGGTGGAGATCGCCCGAGTGACGCCGGAGAACGCTGACCAGCTGATCGCGCTGATAACCGAACTGGCGATGTTCGAGAAGCTGGACCCCCCGAACGCCGAGGCGAGGGAGAGGCTTCGACGGCACGCCACTTCCGACCCGGCTCTCTTCCACGCCTTCCTTGGTCATCTGGACGGCAAGGCGGTCGGCTACATCACCTATTATTTCACCTACTCCACGTTCCTGGCCGCCCCCACCCTGTTCCTGGAGGACATCTATGTTCAGGAGGGCGTGCGCAAGAGCGGGGTAGGGCGCGAACTGTTCAAATTCTGCGTCAAGGAGGCCATCGAGAAGGGTTGCGGCCGCATGGAGTGGTGCGCCCTGAACTGGAACGTTGGTGCCATGAGCTTCTACGAGAAACTAGGCGGTCGGAAATTGGACTGGACNNCCGTCAGAGGTACGATCCGACCAGGCGGGCCATCCTGGAATGCCTGATGAAGGAGGAGATGACCCAGGACGAACTCGTCCGCTGCGTCGTGGAACGTCTGGAGAATAGGTTCGAAGGGATGGTGCATGGAATCCGTGAAGCTCGACCTGGAGGCGCGCAAGGTGATCTAGCGCTACAAGGTCAAGACCGGCATCGCATCGTTAACTGAGCCCCATCATCTTGGTGACCGACTCCTGCGGCACGCCGGGATATTTCTTCAGCGTGAGATCGATCAGCCTTTGCACGTAGGTGTCGTCCAGCTTCTCCATGGACGGCAGGTCGGCCTTGAGCACCTGGGGCATGTTGTAGATGTTGCCGGTGTACTTCACGCTGGCGAACTTGAACATGCGGCCTTCGGCCATGGTGCGCAGGAACCTTTTCAAGGTGGCCTTGGGCACCTTCTTGTCGAAAAGCGACCAGAGGTCGTCGATCATCTGGTTGATGGTGGTTTCCCCGTCGGCATGGAACAGGTTGACTATCTCCTTGTACAACGCCTTCCTCAGATTGCGGTCCTTGATGAACCTCATATCCTTCTCGATGAAGTCCCGCACCTGCGCTTCGTTGATGTCCGACGTCAGTTCGGAATAGCTCTTGAAGAAGACCAGATGATGACCGGCCTTGTCGTCCATCTTGATGCTGGTGAAGAGGTCCCCCCTGAACGAGTCGAGGAAGTCCTTGAAGTGCTTGTAGCCATACTTCTTTTCCGAGAAGGAGGGGTCCAGGCGCATCAGGTCGTTCTTGATCTGCGACAGTATGGCCGGTTCGTCCGTCGAGCGGTTCTTGATGTAGCGCAGGAACAGGTCCCGCGGATCGTCCTCCAGCTCCTCCTCCTCCTTTTTCTCCTTGGCCGCTGGGACCGTGGCCCGACCCAGCAGGTCCTCCAGGTCTTCGAAC
>DUJZ01000091.1 GCA_013329565.1 Methanomassiliicoccales archaeon | reverse complement strand
CACCTATCCTGAACGCGTTTCGCGATTATCCTTTTTATCGCCCAAATCACCCGACCAATGATCCGAAGATCATCCCGGCGATGGTAGACATGATGACCACCAGAAGCGCGTAGGTCAGCGTCTTCTTCACCCCCATCACCCGTGCCAGTACCACCAGGGACGGAGCGCTGATGGTCGGACCTGCTAATAGCAAGGCCAAGGCCGGGCCGGCGGCCATGGCCCCGGTGGTGTAGCCGAAGGTGGTGCCGATTATAGGCACCTCGAGCAGAGTGGGCATGTAGAGGATGGCACCAAGCAGGGATGATATCAGGTTGGCCGAGAGCGAGTTGTTTCCCAGGTACGGGGCGAAGGTCTCCGGCGGCAGGAAATACGCCAGGACCCCGACCGCGAAGGTGCCTATGAGCAGTATCGGGACGATCTTCTTGGCCAGGTCCCAGGTCTCCATTCCCCAGTCGGTTATCTCGTCCCTCTCGAAGTGGTATATCGCCAGATAGGCCACCACCAACGTCAGCGCATAGATGATCGGCAGCTTGACCAGCCAATCCAGCTGGGAGGCGCCTATGACCAGTATGAGCGTCAGAAGGAGGAAGAGGCCGAGGATGACCCATTTCGGCTTGTCGTCGCCGCTGGAGAGAAGCTTGAACTCACCCTTGGGCCTCTCACTGCGGAACAGCGTCGACATGATCAGACCGACCAGTACGGACATGCCGACGGCGGCGACCGCTCTGGCCAGGCCTAGGTCGTAACCGAGAACCTGGGCCGTGTAGATGATCGCTAGCACGTTTATGCCCGGACCGGCGAAAAGGAACGTGATCGCCGGTCCGAGCCCGCTCCCTTTCTTGTATATACCCGTGAAGAGTGGCAGTATGGTGCAGCTGCACACTGCCAGCACCAGACCGGATACCGAGGCCACTGGATAGGAAATGTATTTTTTGGTCTGGGGCCCGAAGTACTTCAGGATCGCCTCCTTCTTGACGAATGCCGCGATCGCCCCAGCGATGAAGAACGCCGGTATCAGGCATGTGAGGGTGTGCTGTGAAACGTATTCTATCAACCCGTCGACGCCGCTCTGCAATGCCCCGAACAACATTTCTTCCGTCGAACCACCTTCAATTTCAAATTATTTTGTAATAACATCCTGTACTCAATAAATACTATTTAAAATATTCTAGAAACAGTTTATCCAGCCGAAGTGGTCCAGCAAGGCTTTGCGGGTGCTGATGTGACGTGGATGCTTTCTGTTGTGGCGGCTAACCTTTCTTCACCCTGGGCGCCGGGTCCCCGGTGGCCCGGGCGACTATGTCCACCCAGGCGGTCTGCTCCCCTTCCACGTTGTCCCCGCCGTAGAACTTGTTCTCGTAGATGTCGCTGCGGACGCGGATGTTCTCCGCCCCCGCCTCGTACACCTTGTTCCTCACGTACTCCTCGGCCTGGCGTCGGGCCGCCCCTATCGCCTGCTCCACGTGACCATATGTTACGGGCGTACCGAACGGGCCCAGAACAAAGAACAGATTGTCCATGTTCGGGAACACCTGCGCGGTTACCGTCTCGGAGATCTGGCTGCAGACGGCGCCAACGGCGTTCCCGACGTCGTGGTCCCTGGGCATGATGACCCTGACGTTCATGCGTTTCTCGAGCGGCGGCAGGTAGATGTGCGTCGGCGCCCCGATTCCGACCAATGGCCGGTCCAATCCGGTATTGGAGCTTATGCTGCTCCCACTGTTGCCGTTGACCATGGAACGGAGAAGGTAGTTGAAGCCGGGACCGCTGGGCATTTCCCCCGACTCGTCAAGGACCACCTTGCGCATGATCTCCTCGCCGACCCTGGTGATGAACTCTTGCTGGAAGGACTCGACGTATTCCTCGAAGGACCTGTGGCACCAATTGGCCATGAACTGGACGCCCAATCGGGCCGCCTCGACATCGAAACGGTCGAAGTGGCCCTGCACGTGCATGAAATCCGTGGCCGTCAGGCCGGTCATCTGCAGGAAGCCGCGGTCCTTGATATGCTTCACCACGTCCCGGTAGGTGTATACCTCAGGATTGCCGAGGCGGATCTCCTCCAGGGTGCATATGGGATGGGCCTTGACGAACTCGTACACCGACCTCTCCTTGGGCGACAGCTTGGTGGTCCCCCTTTCCACGTGAACATAGTAGTTCGTCTCGCTGGTGGCGTTCATTCTCTCTTTGATTTCCGGATTTGACGCCGAGGCGACCGACAGAGGCACCACGCGCTCCGGCCCGATCCTGAAGTTGCCACGCTGGTCCGACACCACGTGGGAATCTCCGCCCAATCCCACGGTCCAGATGTCTATCGCCCGCACGCGGGTCCTCCAGTGGCCGACCGTGGCGCCTTCCTTGGAGATGCGCGGGAACCCGTCGTCCAGATAGGCGATGTCGGTGGAGGTTCCGCCTATGTCCACGACTATGAAGTTGTCCTCCTTGCAGAGCAGCTTGCCGCCCATGAGGCTGGCCGCCGGACCTGAAAGAATGGTCTCCACCGGCCTCTCCCGGGCCTTCTCGATGTTCATCAAGGTGCCGTCGCCCTTGAACACCAATATGGTGGCGTCGATGCCCCTTTCCTTCAGGGACCTCTCCACGCCGTCCAGGAAGTCCGAGATTATGGGAAGCAAACGAGCGTTCAACACTGCGGTCACGCTTCTCTCCGGTACGCCCAGCTGAGAGGTGAGGTGATGCCCCAGCACCACGGGGAGCCCGGTGCGCTTCTTTATCATGCGGGCGGCCTCCAGCTCGTGTGCCGGATTGTAAACGCTGAAATGACCGGAGACCACGAACGAGTCGACCTCCGCCTGCATCTCATCGATGGATCCCTCCAAGGCCTCGGTATCGAGGGGGGCGATCTGCTGGGCCCACACCCCGTGGCCGCCCTTGATGTATGCGTCCATGTCCGCCCCCGAACGATACTCGGCCATGGGCGTCCAGCCGATCCCGATGTGCCCGACCTTTCCTCCTTTTCCGGTGAGGATGGAGTTGGTCGCCAGAGTAGTCGACAGCCCTACGAACTGAATGTCCGCCCGGTCATAGGCGTCGCTTCGCAAGACCTCGTCGATCGCTCCGAGGATGCCTACGGACAGGTCGTGATAGGTGGTCTGGGACTTGCCCTTGGCCAGTACTTCCAAGGTGTTCATATCAACGATCGCGGCATCGGTGTAGGTCCCGCCAGTGTCCAGCCCCAACCCCAGTCTTCTCCCGGCCATGGTGATCTCTCCCTGAATGAACGATGCCCGGATTAAAAGAATTTGGCTTTTTCTCAAAGAAGGAGGGCTACGGGTAACATGAGGACCAAGAAGGCCGCCGCCGCGATACCGGCCAGCTTGAATCCTGCAGTGATCCCATGGGTCCTCGCCCAGCAGATCAGGGCGATGGAGGCAAGAAGCGTCATCTGGAGACCCCCTAGGACAACGTACCTTTCTCCAACGCCGCTGAAACCGTCTATGCGGATGTTGACCGCCATCAAGATGACCGCCAGACCCTCCAGGGCGATCGCCGTCGTTGCCACCAGGAAGGTGGACGACGCGATGCGCTTGGGCCACCTGGTCAGCAGGGGGCTGTCCTTGACCATCCAGGCGAAGAGGGCGATGGTCGAGAGGACCAACAGCTGGGCGCCTGCCGATCGGAAGGTGCTCTCCAGAATACCGCCCAGTCCCTCGATGTAGGTGTTCGCGGCGAGGGCCATGGCGAAGACGCCTTCGAAGGCCAGAAGGGAAAGGGTAGTGGTCACCGGTAAAACGCTTAGGTAATGCCTGTCCAGCGGCTCCTTGCGGATCTTCCACAGCAACGGGGTCACCAGGCCGAGGGCGAACAGTTGGGAAACCCCGGCGACGACCACGATCTTGGTGACGCTGCCAACACCGTCAACGGCCACCGGTCCGACGAAAAAGGTGGCGGCGACGCATCCAGCAGCGATAACGCCACCCAGAACGGTCATGGCCACCATGCTGGGCCAGCCGTTGAGCAGTTTGGGCAGCTTGGGGGCGAACCATTGATCGCAGGATAGGGTCCAAAGAGCGAAGATGAGCGATCCGAGCCCCATCAGGAGGAGACCACCGCTGGCCATTGTGCTCTCCTGGAAACCGGTGACCCCGATCACCCGGGTGGTTCCAGCGATGCCGTAGGCGACCAGACCTTCAACCGCTATCAGCGCTGCGGCGATCTGCCCGAGCGTGTCGGTGAGCCAGTTCTCCGGCCTTACGTTGCGGAGCCTCCATGAGCGCAGGGAGATCATGCCGATGCCGAACAGCTGGGCACCTGCCAGGACTATCCACTTCTTTCCGACGCCGCCGAAATCGGTTATCATCATATTGCCGGCAAGCACCGCCACCGCTACGCCTTCAACAGCCACCAAGCTAACGGCCAGATAGGTCAGGATATTGAAAATTTTGATGAGCACGGGCTTATCCAGTTCAGGGAAGGCCATTTTGAAGGCCCACATGGCGGAGATGAAAATACCCAGAGCCGCCAGCTGCATGGCGGCCAGCTGGAACGTAGAGGCCCTGATGGTCCCGATCCCATCGATGCTGGTCACGTTCGCCAGGCTCAGGGCGAAGAATCCCTCGAAAGCTATGACCCAGCCCCATAGGATGCCTTGCAATGTCCGGCTGGATATACCTTTCATTCACTTCCTCGATCTTTGAAGATACCCATCTCTTTGATTATACAAGTTTCGCAGTCAATTCGAGTTCGCGGATGCGCGAGGCCGGTCGCTGGCGGTCCCTGCGGCCGATTTATCGCGCTCCGCTTCGGACGTCCTTATGTAGAGGTCGTTCACGGTCTCCAGGGACCTTTG
>DUJZ01000122.1 GCA_013329565.1 Methanomassiliicoccales archaeon | reverse complement strand
TCGTGGGTGACCAGCATCAGGGATCGCCCTTCTTTCGCCAGGGCCCTTATGGCCGAACGGACCAGCCTTTTCCCGGTGAGGTCCAGGGAGCTCATCGGTTCGTCCAGGATCAGCGCCTCCGGGGAGTTCACCAGGGCGCGGGCCATCAGCACCCGGCGGGCCTCGCCGGTGGAAAGCGTGCAGTACCTTCTGGATGCCAGATGAGCTGAACCGACCGCCTCGAGAGCGGTCATGGCCAGCTTCTCCATCTCCGGGCCGACGTCCTGCGAGCGGTTGGTTCCGACGGAGCCGAAGAATCCGGACAGCACGGCCTCCATACAGTCCATGTCCCTGGCGAGATCGACCTGCAGGTCGGCGGACACCAGTCCGAACGCTTGGCGCACGTCGAAGAGGTTCCAGAGCTCCGAACCTTTCAGCTTGACGTACGAACCGGGAACGGAGGTATCGTGGCGATGCTCGCCCATCATGGTCTTGATCAGGGACGATTTCCCGGAACCGTTGGGGCCCAGTATCACCAATCTCTCCCCTTTTCGGATGGTCAGGTCCACGTCCCTCAGCAGCGTCGCCGAGCCCTTGCAGACCCTTACCTTCCGCATCTCGATGATCGGCTCGCCGGGCATGCGGAACCGTATCGGCCGCGGGATATAAACCGACTGCCCAAGAGCGCCTTAGCTCACAAAGAACAAAATGGAAAACAGGATTGCCACCCCCAGCGGGGCGTTCGGCGGCCTTTCAGGCCGGAAATTGATTTCTAGAGAAGGAGATTACTTCTTCTTTCCCTTGGGGGCCGCCTTGGCAGCGGCAGCGCTCTTCTTCTCCTCGTTCTTTTTCTTTTGCTTCCCCAGATCCTTCTTGGACATCGCCATAATGACTGATATGGCTAAATCCATACTTAACAATAATTATTATACCGCCTTCCTAGATGGCGTCGCCAGAAGCTCCGGCCTGTGCGCCAGCTCCCAAATGTACAGGGAGGCGACGCTGCCGTACGGCGAATATTTCGCACGATACCTGTCGAACACCCGCCTATCCATAGATCCCAGGCCGTACAGCGACATCATCCCGCGGCGGATGGCCAGGTCCCCCCAGCTCACCACGTCCTTCCTTCCCAGGGAGAATATCAGCATCATCTCCGCGGTCCAGGGGCCGATGCCTTTCAGTGAGACGAGGGACTTGACGACCTCCTCGTCCGGAAGTGTTTTCAGCACTTCCAGGTCCAGACCTCCGTTTGTGCACGCTTCAGCTATGCCTTTGACGTACTCGGCCTTGCGGAAGGACATGCCGCAGGACTGTATCTCCTCCAAGGACGCCTGGTGAAGCCTTTCCGGAGTGATCTCGCCGAAGCGTTCCACCACCCGGCTCCAGACGGTGGCGGCGGCCTTGCCGGATATCTGCTGGCCGACCACGCTGCTGACCAGTGCGGTGAAAAGATCGGGATACATCTCGGCCCGCAGCATTCCGAGGGAGTCTATCACCCGGCCCAGCTTCCTATCCTTCCGGCGGAGGTGATCGAGCTCCACCTGGCCGTACTCAAAGCGGGGCATCTTCTTCTAGCTCCAGCAGCTTTTGCTTCAGGTCCAGGCCTCCGGCGTAGCCGGTCAGCTTGCCTCCGGCGCCGACGACCCGATGACATGGGATCAGTATGGAGATGGGGTTTCGATTGCAGGCCTGACCTACCGCCCTGGCCGCCCTGGGGCGGCCGATGCCCTCGGCCAGCTCGCCATAGGTGCGGACCTTCCCGTATGGGATCGTCAACATCTCCTTCCAGACCATCATGGCGAAATCGCTCCCCTGGGGGGCCAGTGGAAGAGAGAACTTGTGGCGTTCCCCCCTGAGATATTCCGATATCTCGAAGGAGGCCTTTTCGAGAAGGGGCGTCTTCGAGATCTCCCCCACGGGTGCCTTCTCCCCGGGGAACGTCACCTCGGTGATGGCTCCGTTCTCCTCGGCCACGTGGACCCATCCGATGTCGGTCATGAAACTATGGACACGCTTCAACAGGCGACCCCCTGAGCGGTAGCTCATAATCGCTTATCGTAATTTAAGAGGTGCTTCGAGGTCGCTTCCCGAGGGATTAATACACCTGACCTCGATGTTATGACGGGGTTGAAATGGCTGGAACGAAGGTAAGGATGGCTAGGGGGCCGGAATCCGTAGATGAATACCTGGCAGCTCTTCCAGTAACGGTCCAGGAGATCATAGGGAACCTGCGTTCGGTCATAAGGTCGGCGGCCCCGGAGTCCAAGGAGATCTTCCGCTACCGCATCCCGATCTTCGTGCACCACGGCCATCTGGTCGGTTACGCCGCCTACCAGGACCATTACAGCCTGCACCTCATGAGCCCCAAGCTGATGGAGGAGTTCCGCGACGAGCTCGAGCCGTACGGCAAGACCACGGCCACCATCCACTTCTCCTACGATGACCCGCTGCCCAGGGACCTCGTCCACCGACTGGTCAAGGCCAGGATGGCCGAGAACGAGGCGCGAGGAAAGAACTGATCATCTCCCGGACCTCTCCCTCGGAGTGCGGACGATGTCCAGCCTTCTCACCCACCATATCGGCCACAATATCGAAGGCCATATGA
>DUJZ01000037.1:4097-18741 GCA_013329565.1 Methanomassiliicoccales archaeon | reverse complement strand
GCCCGCGGCGGCATCATCGACGAGGACGCTTTGTACGAGGCGCTGAAGGAGAAGGCCATCGCCGGGGCGGCCCTGGACGTGTTCGAGGACGAGCCGCCCAAGGGCTCCAAGCTGCTCACCCTGGACAACCTGGTGGCCACGCCTCACCTGGGCGCCTCGACGAAGGAGGCCCAGGAGAAGGTCTCCATAGAGATGGCCGAGCACGTCAAGATGTTCCTGGTGGACAACAAGATCACCAACGCCGTGAACGTGCCGATCAGCCGTATCGATCCCAAGGTATCGCCGTTCATCGGTCTGGCCGAGAGGCTGGGCGCCTTCTGCGTTCAGCTTTCCGACGTTCCGGTAAAAAAGATCGAGGTGGAGTGCCACGGCGAGATAGCCAACCTGGACACCCGCATGGTCACCATCTCGGCCATCGTCGGAGTGCTTTCCATCGTGGTGGGGCAGAACACCAACATCATCAACGCCAGCAGCATCGCCCGGGAGAAGGGCATCCAGATCGTGGAGACCAAGGTGGACGAGAGCAGCCACTACACCAACATGCTGGTGCTGCGCATATCCTCCGACGGGCACAAGGCCGAGGTTCGCGGGACCGTGTTCCCGTCCGACCATTTCCGCATCATCGGGGTGGACGAGTTCGACCTGGACATGCCTTTGGAGGGCGATTTCCTATTGACCAAGCACCACGACATGCCGGGCATGATCGGCAAGATCGGAACGCTGCTCGGAAAGAGGGACATCAACATCGCCCGCATGGGCGTCGGTCGCGCCGACAAGGGCGGCGACGCTCTGATGCTGATATCCGTGGACCAGGAGGTCGGAAAGGCGGTGGTGGCCGAGTTCCGAGCGCTGCCGAACTTCCACGACGCCCGCTCCATCGTGCTGAGCCACATGCGCACCCGGGAATACATGAACATCTGAACCCGGCAAACGCCTTCATTCAATTCTTTCCCAACTTTTCCTCAACGCTGCGCACCTTGCGCTCCATGTCCGCCGGACGGTCCCTGCGGTCGTCTATCTTGATGCTCGTGACCACCCTGTCGCTCATCCGCAGGACCTGGGAATGGCAGGCCATTATGGTGGCCACGACCTTATCCCCATCCCCCTCTAGAACGGTCCCCATGGGCGTCAATTGGTGCTTGAGCCCGCTGTCTCTGACGATCCTCAGGCATTCCGCGACGAACGGGCTAAGGCTCACGCCCGCCCCCACCGGCATGATCGAGAACTCGGCGATCAAACTGCTCACCTTTTAACAACTCTGTTCTCCTGGGTCAAGTACTTTATCCTCAATGAAATATATATTATGTAATAATTATTAAATTCCGACGGACCTTCCATGCACAACTTGGGGATTGGAGGTTTGTAAAAAAGTATAAATAGTTAATAAGGGGTGAGAAAATCCTAATTGCATACTGTCTTGCATGTGCACTGAGGGATTTCTGAATGAAAAGCGTCAGCAAGGAAAAATCTCGTTCTTTTCCGTTGGAGGGCAAGGGGGCAAGAAAGTCTGTCCCCTACGCCATCATGGACGATGTGAACGCCAGCGGTTTGGACGGTTTGGGTGGCCAGGGGGCGAAGGGTGTGGAAGCTTCTTTTGAGATCTGTTTCGATGGAAAATGCACGACCTTGACCGTGGATGACCTCACTCGGGCCATTAAGAACGGCATTGACCGGGAAGGCCTTCCTGACGAGCAGGCCAGGAGAATGGCCCAGCATGTCTTGAACTTCTTCGGCTACAGCGAGAGGATCATCGACAACATCCTGGAGCCCGAGGACCGGGATGCCTTCTATCAGCTGGAGGACACCGGAATTCTGACCACCGAGCGGGAGGAGACCACCCTGTACGATGGCAGGGAATGGCGCATTCATTACTGGCTCTTCCGCAAAGAGAGGATATTCCAGCTTATAAACACCGGCGTAGGCGATGGCATCTGCGAGGCAAATGACTACGACTGCTACGCTGATCCTTCGACCTGGCAAAGGACGAACTAGGCCGAAGGAAATGGTCCACTTTCAACGGGCCGGGGCAACAATTTTTATTGGCCCTCAGTTCTGACACGGCGTGGAGCTATTCCCTTATCCTCCCCGCCCCAATCAGGCCGAGTTCGTGCGTTCCGTCGAAAAGACCACGCGTGAAAAAGGCCACCTGGTACTGGAGAGCGGCACCGGGAGCGGCAAGACGGTCTGCGCTCTGTCCGGAGCATTGCAGACCGCCCTGGCCACCGGGAAGAAGGTCCTTTATCTAACTCGCACCAACTCCCAGGAGAAGCAGGTGATCCTGGAGCTAAGAAGGATCAACGAGAAGGCTCCTGTTTTCGGCGTGGCCTTGCAGGGCCGGCAGGGCACCTGCCCCCTGGTCCGACGGGACAAGGAGCTGAGCGCCGGGACGCCCGAAGAGCTGTCCAAGATATGCCGGGACAAACGAAGAAAGGTGCTAGAGGACCGGCCGGGGGGATGCCGCTTCTTCAAGGGGCTGCAGGACCTGGACATGGAGCAGTTCCTCGAGCATTGCAAACGAACGCTCCCTACGGCCGAGGAGCTCATCGATCACTGTGACTCGTTGAACATCTGCCCCCACGAGGTCATGAAGGAACTTGCTCGCGAAGCCAGGGTGGTGGCGGCGCCTTACGCCTACTTCTTCGTGCCCTTCATACGCAACTCGCTGCTGGACTGGATGGACTGCCCCATCGAGGACGTCCTGCTGATAGTGGACGAAGCGCACAACCTGCCAGACTATACCAGGGAGATAGAGAGCTTCCAGCTCTCCCGATACGTCCTGGAGGCGGTGCTGAAGGAGGTGGAGGAGTACGGCGATCCGGAAATAGGCAAGGGGGTCAGCCTGAACGATGTGCGGACGGAGTGCTCCAAACTTCTCGAGGAGGCCGTGCGCGATTATCTGATCGACGAGGACGGGCTCATCCCGCCGTCATTCCTCGAGGAGGGACTGATGACCGCCTTCACCTGCACCTCCCGCGCCCTGCAGGCCATGGCCAAGCTGATCATGGAGCAGGGGGAGATCATAAGGGAATCCCGTTTCGCCCAGGGGCGACTTCCCCGTTCTTACACCTTCTCCCTGGGGTCGTTCCTTTCATACTGGTCCACCCTGGACGAGGAGTGCTTCGTCAAGCTGATCGTAGGCGGAGAGAACCCATGTCTCAAGGCTTATTGCATAGATCCGGTGGTGACCACTTCCGCCCTGCTCAACTGCGGCGGCAGCGTGCACATGTCCGGCACCCTGGCCCCTTTGAACGAATACCGCGATTCCATCGGCCTACCATACGATTCGGCCACCATCACCCTCCCATCTCCGTTCCCCAAGGAGAACCGGAGGGTGTTCTACGTGGAGGACGTCTCCACCAAGTACGAGGAGATGCAGTCCTCGCCGGAGATGGTGGAGGTCATGGAGGACCACGTGGTCCAGGTGTGCAACGGCGTCAAACGGAACACCGTGGTGTTCTTCCCGTCGTACTCGCTCATGGACCGCTTCCTGGAGGACGGGGTGTCTCGCCGCATATCCCGCAAGGTGTACCTCGAGGAGCGGGGCATGCCCCAGCTGGAGCTGATGGACGTGGTCACCCGTTTCAAGAAGCTGGAGGAGAACGGCCAGGTGCTCTTCGCGGTCATGGGCGGCCGCATCAGCGAGGGGATAGACTTCCCGGAGGACGAGCTGGAGCTGGCGATAGTCGTCGGCATCCCATATCCCAGGCCGACCGCCAAGCAGCGGGCCCTCATGCACTATTACGAACTGAAGTTCCGCAGGGGCTGGGACTACGCCGTGAAGGGACCGGCGATACGGAAGATGCAGCAGTCCATCGGCCGGCTCATCCGAACGGAGAGGGACGTCGGCGCAGCTCTGGTGCTAGACAGGCGCATAACCCAGTTCGCCGACCGGTTGGACCTGGTGCCGACCGAACATCCCTTGCAGGACATCCAGGCCTTCTTCCGGGAGCGAGGAAGGTAGAAAGGTTGATAACCGACCGGAGGGATTCGCGCCTATGGACATCCCCCTGCTGGTCCTCGTGGGATTCTGGCTAGTGCTTCCGTCAATGATCCCCAACTCGGCCGCCACCATATTCGGCGGGGGGACGCCGGTGGATCTCGGGCGCTCCTGGAAAGAGAAGCGGATCCTGGGCGACGGAAAGACCTGGCGCGGGCTCGTCGGAGGAATTAGCGCTGGCATATCGATGGGCATCATCCAGCTCTACATCGCTTTCCCGTTCGACCGCCTGGACTATTTCGGCTTCGGCGGCTTCCCGGAGAACCTGGGCGTGATCGTGGTGCTGGCCGTCGGCTCGCTGTTGGGCGACATGATCGGCTCCTTCATAAAACGCCGGCTGGATATCGGGCGGGGAGGGAAGGCCCCTGTCATGGACCAGTACGGCTTCCTTTTTACATCGTTCCTGCTGGCGATCGTGTTCTTCCCGGACTGGTTCTTCGGAAACTTCTGGGACGGGGACGGATGGGTGTCCCTGCTGGCGGTGATTATGATCACCCCGATCATCCACCGCGGGGTGAACATAATCGGGTACAAGATGGGGCTGAAGAAGGTCCCCTGGTGATCACATGAGCGACGAACTGAAGAAGGCATTGGAGGGGTGCGGCGCCATCCTGTACGGGGATTTCACCCTGGCCTCGGGCAAGAGGAGCAAGTATTACATAGACATCAAGCGCGCCACCACCGATCCCAGGGTGCTCGGTCTCATAGCGGATAAGATGGCCGAGCGGATCAAGGGGGACGAGTTTCAGCGCATCGCCGGGGTCGTGCTCGGCTCGGTTCCGTTGGCGGTAGCGCTGTCGCTCAGAACTGGCATCCCGTTCGTCATGGTCCGCAGGGAGAAGAAGGACCACGGCACCGGGAGGCTCATCGAAGGTCAGCTAAACCCCGGAGAGAAGGTGCTGGTGGTGGAGGACGTCATCACCTCCGCCGGCTCGGCCGTCTACGCCGTGGAGACGCTGCGGCAGGCGGGGGCGTCCGTCAGCACCGTCCTGTCGGTCGTGGACCGGGAGGAGGGCGGCCGGGAGGCCATGGGTAAGCTGGACGTGGAGATGAGGTCCCTGATCACGGCCAGCAAGATACTGGGGAAATGAATGCCGCCCGAGGCCGATTGCCGTCGTTGCCGTTTGGGTGAAGCACGCACGAACATCGTCCTTCCCTGCGGGAACCCAGGTTCCAAGGTGGCCCTGGTGGGGGAGGCCCCTGGCGCCCAGGAGGACCTCAGGGGCATACCCTTCGTGGGCAAGGCCGGCAAAATACTTGACGGGCTCATGGCCGAGGCCGGGCTGGAGCGGGAAAAGGTGACGATCACCAACACCGTGAAGTGCCGGCCTCCCGGCAACCGCCGCCCGAAAGCTGATGAGATGGCCGCCTGCCGTCCGTTCCTGCAGGAGGAGCTGCGAGGAAAGCAGCTCGTTCTGGCACTGGGACTAAGCGCCGCCGAGGACCTGCTGGGAAAGAAGATGGTCATGAAGGACGTCTGCAACCGGCCAGTGAATGCGGACCTGGGCGATGGCCAGATCACGATAATGGTGACCTATCATCCCTCGGCCTGCATCTACCGCCCGGCGGCCAAGGAAGTGCTCAGGGACGCTCTGAAGATAGCCGCGTCCTACCTCTGACGGCGGAAGCGCTTCTTGAAAAGGAACTTCATGTTCTTCCAGCCGTCCTTCCAGCTGGACAACTTGACCTCGCCCACCCTCCTCCGGTAGGTGATCGGAACCTCAAGGCTCTTCACCTTCCGGAAGGCCTCGATCTTGATCTCCTCGGACATCGGCATGCCGTCATCGCTTAGCACGAGTTGGTCCAGGATGCCGCGGCGGAACACCCACATCCCGCTCTGCGAATCCTTTATCTTCACTCCGAAGAACAGATTGGAGGTGAAGGTCAGTGCGAAGTTCCCGAGCCGGTGCTTGGCGGTCATGGCGCCTTCTTCAAGCTGGGCGAATCGGTTCGTGGTGATGAAATCCAGGTCCTGGTCCATCAGCGTCCTGTAAAGCGCGGGTATCTCCTCCGCCGGATATGTGCAATCAGCGTCCAGAGTGGCGATGACGTCACCTTTGGACCTCTCGAAACCGGTCTTGTAAGCCCGTCCGTATCCGCGGCGGGGCTCGTCGATGACCACTGCGCCTTTCTCAGCGGCTATCTCCCTCGTCCGGTCCCTGGAGCTGGTGTCCACCACCAGTATCTCGAAGTCCCAGCCTTGAAGGGCCTGGTGCACGCTGTCGATGACCTGACCTATGGACTCCTCCTCGTTCATGGTGGGGATGATGACGCTAAGCTGCAAGTTCCCGCCTCCGGGGTATAACCTCGGCATGGCTAATAATGGTTTCAGGTCTTGGCCGAAGGCTTCTTGCCGAAGAACTTGTATCCCAAATAACCGAGCCAGGCGAAGCCCAGACGCACCATGGCCCAGAAGGTCATCCTCTGGCGGAACATCTTCAACGGGTCGTAGCGCTCCCAGAGCACCCCGTGCTTCATGGTCAGCTGCTTCCTCCCCGCCCCGTTCCAGAAGGCCTGGTGGCAGAATCCGTAGAAGGTGCCGCGGGTGCGGTTGTAGATTATGGCTTTAGGATTGTGGGCCAGGCTGAACCCCGCGTCCGTTGCTCTTAGGTTGAAATCGATGTCCTCGGCGGTGACGAACCAGGGGTCCACCCCGCCCACGGTCTCGAAGACCTCTCGGCGGAAGGCAAGATTGCAGCCGGGCCAGGTGCAATCGAATCCCTTGTTGTACAGCTCGACGCGATCCAACTTCTCCCAGGCGCTGAGACCGATGTTTATGGACTTGCCGGCCACCATGTCCACGCCGCGTTCGACGATGCAGCGGCGTATCTCCTTGATCCAGTTGGGGTTGGCGATGCAATCCCCGTCCGTTAGGGCGATTATGTCCGCCTTGGCATGCTGCAGGCCGTAGTTGAGGCTGTCCCCGCGGGTCCCTCCTGCCACGTAAAGGTGTATGAAAGGATACCTGGAACCGTACTCCTTCACGATCTCCTGGGTGCGGTCGGTGCTGTACCCGTCCACGATGACGATCTCGATGGGGCCCTCCTGCACCACCAGGGAGTCCAAGGCGTCGGAGATGTTGTCCTCCTCGTTCCTGATCTTGAGGACAATGGATACTAGCATCCTCCCTTTATCCGCGTCGCACGTATAAAAGTTCCTTATGAGACCAGCTAGCCTTTTTTTATGGAGCTGACATCATCATCTGTCAGACAACGCGTCACATCAGTACGCTACGTCTGCAGAACCTGTCTGGCATATGCGGACGCATTAGCGATGGTGAAAAATGATGGGCCGAAGAGGGGCCCGCAGGAACCTGTTTTTCCACTCTCTGGACAATAAATCTCCGGTCATAAATTATATATACGCAGCACAATATACATTATATGTCCGACAGCTGTCGGACCCGGGATGGGATGCACTCGAGCGAAGGCGAGTGGGATAGTTCACCTTCGCACCCCAGGTAGTTTCGCATGTACCTCAAGCAGATAGAAGTGGAGAACTTCAAGTCCTTCGGCAAGAAGCTGACCATACCCATGCTCAGCGGGTTCACCGCGGTCACTGGGCCGAACGGATCTGGAAAGTCCAACATATCCGACGCCATCCTTTTCGTTCTGGGGCCTAAGAGCTCCAAGGCCATCCGGGCCGGGAAGCTCACCGACCTCATCTTCAACGGCGGGAACGCCAAATCCCCGGCCAACCACACCCGGGTCTCCTTGGTGTTCGACAACGCCGACCGGACCATCCCCCTCGACGAGGAAATCGTGAAGCTGACCAGGTACGTCAAGCTCTCCGATTCCGGCGAGGGCTACAATTCCTATTTCTATGTCAACGACCGCAAGTCCACACTGTCCGAGTTCGACTACCTCTTGGCAAGCGCCCGCATCAGCGCGGACGGCTACAACCTGGTCCAGCAGGGGGATGTCACCAGGATCGTGGAGATGTCCACCCTGGAGCGCCGCCGGGTACTGGACGATATATCCGGCATCGCCAAGTTCGACGAGGAGATCGTCAAGGCCGAGGTGGAAAAGACATCGGCCCAGGACAACATCGACCGCATCGCCATCATCCTGGGGGAACTGGACAAGCAGATCCGCCAGCTGGAGCAGGAGAGGGGAGCCGCCCTCAAGTACCTGGAGACGAGGGACCGACTGGCTTTAGCGAAAGCACGCATGGCCCACAAGCGCAAGGAAGGAACGGAAGCCGAGATCAAAGGCATCGGGGAGCAGATCGCCTCCTATACCAAGGACATCGAGGCGCTGAAGGTCCGCCGCGGCGAACTGGAAGCTCAGATACGCTCGATCGAGGACCTCTATCAGAAGAAGGAGGCCGAGCTGCAGGCCAAGGGCGGGGCGCAGTTCCAGGATCTCAAGGAGAAGATGGACGTTCTTCGCGTCGAGGTGGCCAGGGCCGCCGACCTGAAGGAGCGCTCCGCCGATCAGATGTCCGAGCTGAAGGACGAGATCAGGGCGCTGCTGGAGGAGCGGGAGGATATCCTCAAGACCAAGCTGGCCCAGGAATCCGCCCTCGCCGCCGCCGGGAACGAGCTCAGATCGCTCGAGGAAAAGGTCAAGAAGCTGCAGAAGGACGAGGCCAAGCTGAAGGGAGAGCTGAGCTCCTACGACAGCGAGCTTTCCGTCCTGGAAAAGAAGATCAAGGAGCAGGATCAGCTCATCCGGGAGAGGACGGAGGCGTTGCACGCCAAGGGGCTGGAGAAGGAGAGGCTGGAGCGTCTCGCGCAGGACCTTCTGGCCGATATCGAAGGCCTCCGCCAGGAGAAGGAGTCCGCCGAGTTCGAGGTCAAGGACCTGGACTGGCGCGTGAAGGAGCTGGGCAAGGAGGGAAAGGACTCCTCAGGTTCCATAAGGTCCCTCCAGGAGCAATTCCATTCCAAGAAGAACCGCGAGGGCCAGCTGACCAAGATGGCCAACGAGCTGGAGCAGGCGGTTCGCAATCTCACCCGCGAATACAACCATCTGAAGGCCGAGGAGGAGGCGGCGGTAAACGTCGCCCGCGGCTACAACCGGGCGGTCAAGGCGTTGCTGGAGGCCAGGAACCGCGGGGAGATGAAGGGCATACACGGGACCATCGCCGAACTGGCCGACGTCGATCCGAAGTACGAGGTCGCCTTGAACGTCGCCGCCGGCGGCCGTATGCAATCCATGGTCGTTGACGATGATCAGGTCGCTTCGGACGCCATCAGCTACCTGAAGAGGAGCGATCTCGGAAGGGCGACCTTCCTGCCGCTCAACAAGATGCTTGACGGCCGACCGCGCGGCAAAGCTCTGCTTGCTGAGAAGGAGGCGGCGGGTTTCGCCATCGATCTCATAAGTTTCGATGAGAAGTATCGATCGGCCTTCTGGTACGTGTTCGGGGACACCGTGGTCGTCGACACTCTGGCGGAAGCCCGAAGGCTCATGGGAGGCGTTCGCCTGGTCACTGTAAGCGGAGAGCTGATCGAAGCCTCCGGGGCCATGGTCGGCGGTACCGTGGAGGGAAGCAAGGTCCGCTTCGGCGCCGGAAAGGGCAAGGCGGACGAGATCGGCGAAGAGCTGCGGAAGGCGACCGAGCAGGCGGACAAGGTGTCCACGGAGCTCATGGCCATCCGCCAGGAGATCGCCGAGCTCGACGCCAAGATCCGCGAGATCGGAGGGGCCGACCGCGGAAAAGGCATTGAACTGGAAGGTTTGCAGAAGCAGCTGGCCGATCAGAAGGCCCGGCTGAAGAGGGTGACCGATTCCGCGACGGCAAAGCAGGCTGAGCGGGAGAAAGCGCTGTCCCAAGGGGCGGACATTGGTCTAATTATCACCAAGCAGGACGGGGAGCTCACCAAGCTTAAGGCCGACCGGGAGGGCAACTCCAAGCGCCTTCTGGAGATAGCCCCCGCCGAGCTTTCCCAGAAGCTCAGGGACGTGCAATCGGCCGTCATGCAGGCTTCCCAGGAGCTGTCCGAGAAGCGCACCGCTCACGAATCGATGAGGATACAGTCCGCTGAGCGCGAGAGGCGCCTGGGCGAGATGTCGGCGACGGAAGGGCAGAAGCAGGAGAAGCTGCGCCAGCTGGACGCCCAGGGCAAGGCCGCCGCCGAGAAGGAGGGCAAGCTCAAGGTCGAGCTCTCAGCTTTGAAGAAGATCGAGGACTCCATGGGCAAGGAGATCACCTCGCTCAGGGACGAGAAGGAGAAGCTGCTCGGGCAGAAAGGTCAAGCCCAAGCCGACCGGGAGAAGGTCATGGTGAAGTTAGAAACTTCCAACGACTTCATGATCGGACTGGGGACCAAGAAGACCCTGGCCGAGGAAAAGCTGAAGGAGATACTGCAGGAGATCGCCCAGCACAACCTGGTGGTGAGCTATCCCCTGCCGCCGCTGGACGACATCCGCTCGGAGATCGTGCTTTGCGAGAACTCCCTCAGTGGCATGGGGGCGGTGAACCTGCGGTCCATCGAGGATTACGATGAAAAGAAAGCAAGGCACGTCGAGCTTCGTGCCGAGACCAAGAGGCTGGAGGACCAGAGGGACCAATTGGTCACCCTCACCGACCAGCTGAACGAGAGGAAGAAGGTCAACCTGGTGAAGGTGTTCGACGCGGTCAACGCCAACTTCCGCCGGGTGTATGCGGAGCTGTCCGGTGGCGGAGAAGCGGAGCTGTTGCTGGAGAACCCGCAGGAACCCTTCCTGGGCGGCCTGGTGATAAAAGCTCGACCGCGCAACGGCAAGGTGCTGAGGCTGGAGGCGCTGAGCGGAGGCGAGAAGTCATTGACCGCTCTGGCGTTCATCTTCGCCCTGCAGGAGTGGCAGCCGTCGCCCTTCTACCTCCTGGACGAGGTGGACATGTTCCTGGACGCGGTGAACGCCGAGATGGTGGCGAATCGCGTAAAGAAGAGCAGCGGCACCGCGCAGTTCGTCCAGATATCCCTGAGAAAGGTCACCCTGAACAAGGCCGACCACATCATCGGGGTCACCAAGCCCGCGGGGGGCATTTCCAACGTCATATTCAAGCCGAACATCGGCGACTTCAGCGAGCTGGAGAAGGAGATAGGTCTGCCTGAGGAAAAGGCCAGGAGGGATGGGGAATGATCGAGTCTGGAAGCTTGGACAACGTGCTGGGACACCTTATGTTCCATAAGGCATTGATCGACGAGGGACGCGGAGCGGAGAAGATCGACCGCTACCTGGGGCTGCTGCGCTCCGCCGAGGAGGAGAAGCAGATCGCCGGGCGCGAGCCGCTGGACCGCTCCCTTCAGCTGGTGTTCGAGCTGGTCCTCAGCAACGACCTGGACCCCTGGGACGTGGACCTAATGAAGTTCGCCAAGCTCTACGGTCAGAGGATGCACGCCGAGGAGGTCGATTTCATCGTCGCCGGTAAGCTCATGCACATGGCCTGGAGCATACTGCACATGCAGTCCCGGGAAGTGCTCTTCCTCAACGAAAGGAGGGAGGAGCTGTACTTCGAGGACTGGGACATGGATGCCATGGACCAGTTCGTCGAGCGCCCCCTGCCCGACATAGACCTGGCCGTGCCGGAGCGCGTCGAGCTGACGGAGGTCGTGCGCCACCGCTGCACCCGCGCCGTCTCGCTCGTGGACCTGCTGGATGCGTTCGACACCGCTCAGCAGGAAGTGGAGATCGCTCTCAACCGGCAGCGCGTTCGGGAACAGCTGCTCAAGGCCCCCGAGAGGTTCGACGGCAAATCCCACAGCGATGACCAGGAGAAGGACGTGGCGGAGACGTGGTCGCGCATCGAGCGCTGCGGTTCCGGCCCCATCGCCCTGGAGGACCTGTTCGAGGACGACAAGGAGGACAGCATCAAGGTGTTCGTGTCCTTGCTGTTCCTGGCCCGCAACGGCAAGATATCGCTGTGGCAGGACGAGCTTCCCTACGGCCAGATATACCTGGAGATAAGGCTGCCCTGGGAGATCGCCCAGCTGGTGGACGGGGCACAGGCCGAGGCCATGGCCATCCAGGCAAAGATGGTGATGTGAGGTGGATAGGGCGGTGGAGGCCGTACTGTTCGCCGCGTCCCAGCCCCTGCGGGCCGCGGACATAGCGGACATATGCGGCATAGGTCCGGACGCGGTGCGCAAGGAGATCAGGCTCCTGGACAAGGAGTACGAGGAGCGCGGAACGGCGTTCGAGATAGCCAAGATCGGCCAGAGGTACTCGCTTCAGCTGCGCCCAACGTACAATCAGTACGCGTTGCCGTTCGCCGACCTGGAGATGTCCCCGGAGGTGCTGAAGGCCGCTTCCATAATCGCCTACAACCAGCCGATATTGCAGAGCGACCTGGCGAAGCTGCTGGGTTCGGGCGTTTACGATAGGGTGAGGACACTGCGGCAGATGGGCCTGGTGACCGGCAAGCACGTCGGTCAGTCGCTTCTGCTGAGCACGACCCGCGAGTTCTCCGAGAAGTTCGGACTGGGAACGAAGAAGGAAGAGATCAAGGAGTGGATGGAATCCAAGCAGAAGCAGCAGTAGGCAAGGCCCTTCACGGCTGGGCCATCACCCGCATACCCCCGACCATGTCAACCTATTGGCACCTCCGTCCTGACCCGGTGTCCCTGGTCAACCTGTCCCACGTGATTCTGCAGGAGGACCTGGTGCAGTGCGGGCGCGAGCTCGCCAACGATGGCTGGCCGTCGGCGCTAAAGCTTTGAACGGGCCAATCCAGGCGAAAAGGTTTAAATGCAACCGTTCAATGCCTACGAGAGTGATAAAATGGTAATGCCCCTCGCGCTCATGGAGAAGACCCTGAACAAGAAGGTCACGCTCCTGCTAAAGGACAACCGTGTCCTGGAAGGCAAGCTCACCGGCTACGACGAGTACATGAACATGGTACTGGAAGAGACCGAGGAGCGCACCGCGGAGCAGACCCGCCGTCTCGGCGTGGTCATACTGCGCGGCAACAATGTCGTGAGCATCGCGCCGCTCTAGACCGATCATGAAAGCGCTGATCCTGGCCGGGGGCATGGGCACCCGGCTGAGGCCCCTTACTTTCTCCACGCCCAAACCATTGCTTCCCCTTTTGGGCCGTCCGATGGTCATGCACATCATCGACTCCCTTCCCGGGGAGGTCGACACAGTCGTTCTGGCCGTCAGCTACATGAAGGACCAGCTGGAGGATTTCTTCCGCAAGAACGACTGCGGCCGCCGGGTGGTCCTGGTGAACGAGGACGAACCGTTAGGCACCGGCGGGGCGATCCGCAACGTACGACAGCATCTGGATGATACGTTCTTCTGCTTCAACGGGGACATCATAAGCTCTCTGGACCTGAGCGACCTGCTCTCGTTCCACAAGCGGCATGGTGGCATCGGCACCCTTTCCCTTTGGCAAGTGCCCGATCCGTCAGCCTTCGGCGTGGTCGGTCTGGATCGGGACAGGATAATCGATTTCCAGGAGAAGCCCGTCCCCGGCAGGGCCATCTCCGACCTTATAAACGCCGGCGTGTACGTGTTCCAGCCGGAGCTGCTCGATCACATACCGCCCGGGGTGGTCTCTTTGGAAAGGCAGGTGTTCCCAAAGATACTGGACAAAGGTATGCACGGCTACCGTTTCCAGGGCTATTGGGTGGACTGCGGCACCCCGGAGAGCTACCTGCGCGCTCAATCGGAACTGCTGGAGCACGGCCGCTCCCTGAACAATGCTTTCGTACAAGGGTCAAAGGTCATCGGCCTGAACTATCTGGACCGGGCCAACCTCAAAGGATGCGTGGTCGGTCCCCATGTCTGCGCCCTGCCCGGGTCCTCCGTGGCGGACGGCTCCGTGGTGGAGCGATCGGTGCTCATGGAAGGCGCCACGGTAGGCAAGGATTGCACGGTCAAGGACTGCCTGCTCGGTCCCGGTGCCAAGGTTGACGACGGTAAGTCGGTGCAGGGAAAGGTTTTGGCTTACTTTCAGTAGTCGTACTGACCTCTTGCACTAGGTATATATCCCATCACACTTTTCTCCAAACAGCCCCGGGGTGAAGGTCTGGCAGGAAGCAAAATGGATTCCCTGATTGCGGTTATAAGCCGTAGGAGGTTCCGTACCGGCTGGGCCGCTTTCATCATCGTGTTCTTCCTGTTCTTCGTCATCCTGCCCACGGTATACATCCTGACCTATGCGGTCACCGACTGGGGGTCCATCGAGCAGTACGTTCTCGACGACCCGGCCATGCTGGACCTCATCCTCGACGCCATCATCGCCTCCTTCCAGATAGCCGGCATCGTAACGGTGATCGACATACTGGTCGGACTGCCCATGGCCTGGATGCTGGTGCGCAAGGAGTTCCGCGGGAAGGCCCTGCTGGACACGCTCATCGACATGCCGCTGGCGGTGCCCACGGCAGCTCTGGGTTTTTCTAGCGCCATATTCTTCGCCGTCACCCCGGAAAGCCTGGCCGCCCCCGCCTTCGCCTTGAACACAGTGACCTCGCCCTTCCTTCTCATCATCCTGTTGCACGTGGTGTTCTCATACCCGTACATGGTACGCTCGCTATCGGCCATACTGGTCCAGATCGACCAGACGTACGAGACGGCCGGTAGAACATTGGGCGCCAGCGCCCTGTCGGCCGCCAGGACCATCACCCTTCCGCTGTTCCGGGCTGGCCTGGTCACCGGAATAATCCTATGCTTCGCCAGAAGCCTCAGCGAGACCGGCGGAACGATGATCGCC
>DUJZ01000037.1:0-4091 GCA_013329565.1 Methanomassiliicoccales archaeon | reverse complement strand
GCGGGACGATGATCGCCCTGGCCACCATGGCTGACCCGGGCAGCTTCGCCACCGGTCCTACCCTTATCGGGGACTGGAAGCACGGCCTGGTTGACAATGCGGACCTTGCCGCGCCCTTGGCCTTCGTCAGCATCCTGCTGATACTCCTGTCCCTGGTCCTGCTGGTGGTGATCAAATTGGTCATCATGAAGGTGCACCTGCCCATGGGAAGGATATGGCCCCGCCCGGAGAAGCTGTTCTCCCGCGGTTGGTTCCCCAAGACCAAGGACGGCCTGGCCGTCCTCTTCCTGGTGCTGTTCGTTCTGATCCCCTCCTTCTTCATCTTCACCTACGTGGTCTCCGTCGAACCTGCTTCCTTCGACTGGGGTCCCTTCATGGAGAGCCTGATGTTCTCCTTCCTGGTGGCTGGTGTGGTCACCGTCATCGACATCGCGCTCGGGGTTCCCCTGGCGCTGTACATAGCCAAGAACCGAACTGGTAGGTTGTCCGAGGTTCTGGACGTCCTGGTGAACGTACCGCTGATCGTTCCCACCGCCGCCCTCGGCTACTCCCTGGGCGTTTTCTGGACCGGGCAGAACATCATTCCCACTTACGACGTGCTGCTCATCATCCTGGCCCATGTGGCCTTCACTTATCCTCTGGTCGTCCGGAACGTCGCCGGAGCGGTCGAGGAGGTGGACCCCGCCTTCGAGGAGACGGCCCGAACGCTGGGTGCCAAGCCGGTGCAGGCCTTCCGCCGTGTACTGTATCCGATAATCAAGAGCTCCATACTGGCCGGGGCCATCATGGCCTTCACCCGCAGTCTCGGTGAGACGGGGGCCACGCAGGCCGTGGTGGCCAGCGCCCGGACCGCGCCGGTGTACATCGTGGAACTGATCCAGCTGAAGACCGCCTCCGGCTACTACACCGCCGGACTGGCCTGCATCGTTCTCATAATCGTGTCCTTCGTGTTCATGCTGGCGCTCCGCTACATAACCAACCGGAGGTCCCACTGATGCCGGACGTGAAGCTGGTCGGGCTCCGGAAATCGTACGGCGGCATCAAGGCCGCCGACGGCCTGGACCTGGAGGTGAAGAATGGGGAGTACCTTTGCGTGCTGGGACCGACCGGCGCCGGCAAGACCACCCTCCTGCGCATGATCTCCGGGCTGTTGGTGCCTGACCGGGGCAAGATATTCTTCAATGGCAAGGACTTCACCAGGATGGAGGTCGAGGAGCGCAAGGCCGCCCTGCTCTCCCAGACCTATGCACTATTCCCCCAGCTGACGGTAGAGGAGAACATCATGTTCGGCCTGGACATCCGGGGGGCGGACGAGAAGCTGAAGGAGCAGGTGCTCATCAGCATGCTGGACCTCGTACGGCTATCTGGGCGATCGGACGCTTATCCAAGGGAACTGAGCGGGGGGATGCAGCAGCGGACCGCGTTGGCCCGGGCGCTGGCGTCCGGAGCGGACCTGCTGCTGCTGGACGAACCGTTGCGGGCATTGGACGCCCGGCTGCGCATTTCGCTACGAAAAGAGATCCGCTCGCTAGTGAAAACGCTCAAGATGACCGCCATACACGTCACCCATGATCAGGACGAGGCGCTGGTCATGGCCGACCGGGTGGCGGTGATCCGGGAGGGCCGGATACTGCAGATAGGAACGCCGAAGGAGGTATGGGACGAGCCGGCCACGCCCTTCGTGGCCAACTTCGTCGGCCAGTCCAACTTCTTCACCGGGGAGGTCCTGCAGTCCAGTCCGTTCACCCTCCTGCGAACGCCAGAGGGCACCGTGCTCAAGGGCCGATCGTCCGACCTCGCGCCGGGAACGACCGCCGTGCTCGGTGTGAAGATCGGGAACACGGACATATCGAAGGAAAGGAAAGGCTACCTGAAGGCCAAGGTGGAGCGCATAATATTCGAGGGCCGCAACCTGCACGTCGATCTGATGATCGACAATGGGCAGAGGATATCCTCCAAGGTCCCGTCCTGGCGCAAGGGCAAGATCGCTCCTGGGGATGTCGTGGACATCTACTGGGAGGGATCCAAGGGTACGGTGTTCCCCATGCCCCCCAACGGCCTGGAGAACGAGCTGAAGGTGGAATGATGGTCGAGGTGAAGCTAGTGGGACTGGGCAAGCGTTACGGATCCGTCGTCGCTGTGAACAATGTCGACCTCACCGTCGCCGACAGGGAGTACGTGACCATCCTCGGTCCGTCAGGTTGCGGGAAGACCACCCTCATCCGCATGATAGCCGGGATCATCGAACCCACGGACGGCGAGGTCTACATCGATGGCAAGGACATGTCCGGGGTGCCCATCGAGGACCGGGACATTGGCTACGTCTTTCAGAACATAGCGCTGTTCCCTCACCTCACCGTCCAGGACAACGTTTCCTACGGGCCGAGGGCCAGGGACCTGCCGCCCGAGGACCAGGCGAGGATATCCAAACGCTTCCTGGAAATGGTGAAGTTGCTCGACAAGATGGGCATGCTGCCCGACGAGCTTTGTGGTGGGGAGCAGCAGAAGGTGTCTTTGGCCAGGGCGCTCTCGTCCGGTTCCAAGTTATTGCTGCTCGACGAACCGTTGTCCGCCCTGGACTCCCGGGTCAGGGTGGACCTGAGGTACGAACTGCGCCGCCTGGCCAAAGAACTCGGCCTGACGACCATTCACGTCACCCACGATCAGGAGGAGGCACAGTCGGTCTCGGACCGCATCGTGCTGATGCGCGCCGGTACCGTGGTGGAGACGGGAACGCCCGAGGAGCTGTACACCCGCCCGAAGCGCATCTTCACCGCCAACTTCATCGGCGAGACGAACCTGCTGGAAGGTTGGGTGTTGGAGATAAAGGACGGCGTCTCGGTCATCGAGCTCAGGAACGGCGGGAAGGTCAAGGTGAACCAGACGGACCACCCGGTGGGCGACGCAGTCGTCATATCCGTCCGTCCGGAGTTCGTGTTCCTGGCGGACGAGGGGATGAGGGCCACGGTGACCGCCATAACCTACATGGGAACGTATTGGCGGATCACGGCAAACACCGAGGACGAGGAGGAGGTGGCCTTCGATTCGGCCACCTTGGACGAAAACCTTTTAACTATCGGAAAGGAAGTGTATCTTGCGGTGAATCCCAAAGCCGCGGTGCTCTATCCCAGACCGCAAGACGGAGTGCAAGAGGCGATCATGCTTGAGTGAAAGGACATCGTTGCTGGAATGGTTCTATTCGCGCCGAGAGTCAGTGGTATCTAGGGACATGCGCGGTCACGCCCAAGACGTTGGGGACACCGTGGTCGAGTTCAACCGGGCCATGGGGATGCTCTGCCGCGGGGAGAAGGAGCAGGCCTTGGACGCCCTGAAGCGCTCCTTCCTGGCCGAGAAAGCCGCCGACGCCCGAGAACAATCACTGTCCGAGGAGCTGTCCCGCGGGGACCTGGAGGAGAAGAACCGGGAGGACCTGCTGCATCTGGTCCGCCGCATGGACTACGCGGCCGACTGGTGCAAGGAGGCCGGGATGAACCTGCAGCTGGTGCTGGAGATCGGCGTCCCGGTCCCGTTGGGCATCTGGAAGAAGTTCAACACCATGACCCTGGAGCTGGAGAAGATGGCCAAGGGGCTGAAGGTCTGCGTGGACAACCTGGGCTCGAACAACGACCTGGTGCTGCGCTCCCGCAAGGAGATAGAGGACTCCGAGCACGTCATGGACGATATGTACTTCATGATGAAGAAGGAGTTCTTCCTGTCCGATCTGGACGCCCGCGCCATCTACCTGATGCGCGACCTGCTGCACGGCGTGGAGAACTCCGCCGACAATTTCAAGGACTCCGCCGACATCATCTACATTCTGATAGTGGCCCAGCGGGACCGCCCCAGGTGATGTGATGACCAAACTGTTCGGCACCAACGGAGTACGCGGAGTGATCAACCAGGACATGAGCGCCGAGCTGGCGCTGGACGTTGGACGGGCCATCGGCACCTTCATGCAGGGGAAGGTGGCCATCGCTACGGATTCCCGAACCTCGGCGGACATGCTGCGGGCGTTGGTGTCCGGAGGAATGACCTCCGCCGGATCCAGCGTGGTGGACCTCGGGATGCTGCCGACCCCTGCCCTCCAATAC
>DUJZ01000029.1 GCA_013329565.1 Methanomassiliicoccales archaeon | reverse complement strand
GAATACCATACGTGTCATGGTCGTCGTGGCCGGTGTCAAGTCCAAGCAGATCATCGGGGCCACGAACGAAGCGGAGAAGTTGAAGAAGGCCGATCTGGACTTCATTCGGTGATCTATTCTCCATCGAGGGCTCAGCCCTCGTACTGGAAGATGTCCTCGATGGACACCCGGAAGAACTTGGCCATCCTGAACGCCAGCTCCAAGGAGGGGTCGTACCTCTCCTTCTCGATGGCGATCACCGTCTGCCGGGTGACCCCTAGTTTTTCGGCCAACTCTCCCTGAGTAAGATTGGTCATGGTACGGTAGACCCTGAGACGGTTCTTCATCGCCCTCACTGATGTAAAGAGATAATTACATTTTGAATATTAAACTTTACTTTTTGTAAAGCAAATAATACATTTTGTAAATTAATATATACATCAATCAAATTAAATATTCCATTTGGAATCAATAGAACGAAAATTTGAATGAATGGGTATGGTATTTGAACGCAATATATATTCTTATTATTTTATTTTACTAGGCTGTTGGCACCGAAATGTTTTAAAGTTCACATCGCGTCATCGTCCTCAGACGAGTGGCAGCTAAGGGCTTGAGCGCCAGCGGCACCCGTCCGAGGCCCCTCCATGAAATCATTCATCAGCGACGCCATGTCAAGAGCCGGTCCGGCGAACGAAACAAGCATTTCCAGCTTCAAGGCCCAGACGGCCGAGGACGAAGAGCTGGAAAAGATCTTGATGAGCCTGAAGACCAACATCAAGATACTGGGTTGCGGCGGCGGCGGTTCGAACACCATTGATCGCCTCTATCAGACCAACATAAAGGACGCCGAGCTGTACGCGGTGAACACTGACGCGCAGCACCTCCTCATCACCAGGGCGCACAAGAAGATCCTCCTCGGAAGGAGGAGCACCAAGGGGCTGGGGGCCGGAGCGCTTCCGCAGGTGGGAGAGGAGGCGGCAAGGGAGGCGGAGGAGGACCTGCGCAAGGTGCTCATGGGATCCGATATCGTCTTCGTGACGGCCGGCCTGGGAGGAGGCACCGGCACCGGTTCCGCGCCTTACATCGCTCAGCTGGCCAAGGAGATGGGCGCTCTGACCATAGCCATCGTCACATCCCCGTTCAAGGCCGAGGGTTCGATTCGCGCGGAGAACGCCGAGTGGGGCATGGAGAGGCTGCGGTCCGTTGCAGATACGGTGATAGTCATCCCGAACGACAAGCTGCTGGAACTTGTCCCCCGCTATTCGATCAACGCCGCCTTCAAGGTGGCCGACGAGGTGCTGATGCGGGCCATAAAGGGCATCACCGAGCTGATCACCCGACCCGGCCTCGTGAACCTGGACTTCAATGACCTGAAGACCATCATGAAGGGCGGCGGCGTGGCCATGATCGGCATGGGCGAGGGCGAGGGCGACGACAAGGTCGAGCAGGCCATCGACGAAGCGATCAACTCCCCGCTCATCGACGTGGACATCACCGGAGCGAACGGCGTGCTGATCAACGTCGTAGGCGGCGAGGACATGAGCGTCAGCGAGGCGGAGAAGGTGGCCGAGGTCATCCAGAGCAAGGTCAACCCCAACGCCAGGATAATCTGGGGCGCTTCCGTCGATCCGGCCCTGGAAGGCAAGATCAGGGTCATGGTCGTGGTCACTGGCGTCAAGTCCAAGCACATACTGGGGCCGAAGGAGAACGCCATGCCCAAGGGGATGGCCGTGGACTTCATCCGGTAAAGAAAGGATTATTTATAAGGAAGGATTAGGGCGTAATCCAAGAGTGCGTGTAAATGGACATTGTCGATAAATCCTGGGAGATCCAAAAAGGGATCGAGGAACGGGTCAAGAGGCTCGGCAAGGGCAAGTATGGCCGCGTCCTGAAGATGGCCAGGAAGCCCACTACCGACGAGTACACCAAGACGGTGATGATCGTCGGTCTTGGCCTGACCCTCATCGGCGGCCTAGGCTTCGCCATCTACCTGCTGGTCACCCGCCTTCCGGGATGGCTCGGCCTTTGATGCCACTCCAGGAGGGCTGCAAATGAACGATCAGGAAACCAATCAGATCCCCCAGTACGGGAACGGCCCGCTCACCCTAATAGGGGAGAGCAACGCCCAGAGGGTGACCGCCGGAAGCAGCGCCGTCTGGAAGATCATACTCAAACCTCGCCAGGCCGGCAAGATGAAGGCCCGCATACTTCTGACCATCACCTACGGCAGCGAGGACGAGCCGGAGTGGGATATCATCTTATCAGACAATTCTGGAAAGCTCTGGGAGAGCGCCAAGCTGACCGTCCCTGACGTGGATTTCAACGTGGAGGGGCTGGGCGGCAAGGAAATAACATTGTCTGCGGAAGCCCCGCGCGGCGCCCGCCTGGACGACAGCGTCCGCATCAAGATGCAGGTCTTCGCCGAAGGGCAGGAGTGCGGCAACATGGAGTTCTTCGCTAACGCCATGCAGTCCATCCTGATCCTGAAGACCTCCATAGGTCACGAGAGGGCCGTAGTTGACGGCGTGGCCGGCAAGGCCAAGACCGGGAACGACAAGGGGATATTCGCTTTGCTCGCACCTGGTAAATTGGATGGTTACGTATTCATGGAGGCCATGAACACCGACCTGGTCAGGGAGACCTGCCGGGGAGTGCGCAAGGCCAAGGGACTGGTGGACGGGGAGACCAAGCTCTCGGAGATCGAGCACTTCCTGACCCCCAAGCCCCTGGTGTCTGGAATATCCGAAGGGGATGTCGTGGAGCTCGTCGCCGGCCCCTTCAAGGGCGAGAAGGCCCGCGTGCAGAAGATCGACGAGAGCAAGGAAGAGATCACGGTCGAGCTTTTCGAGGCCACCGTGCCCATCCCTGTCACCGTCCGCGGCGACAGCGTGAGGGTCCTCGAGAAGGAGAGATGATAATATGGCAGAGACTATCGAAGTGTTAGTGGATGGCGGCAAGGCCACTCCCGGCCCGCCGCTGGGACCCGCCTTGGGCCCGACAGGCATCAACGTCGTACAGGTCGTTGCTGCGATCAACGAGAAGACCAGGGGATTCGTCGGCATGAAGGTCCCGGTCAAGGTCATAATCGACCAGAAGACCAAGACCTTCGAGATCAAGGTCGGCACACCACCCACCTCCGCCCTGCTGTTCAAGGAGCTGGGCATCGAGAAGGGCGCCGGAGCCCCCAAGGCCGGGAAGGCCGGCAACATCACCATCGAGCAGGCCAAGAAGATCGCCCACATGAAGCAGGACTCCCTGACCGGCGCCGACATGAAGGCCCAGGTCCTGGAGGTCATCGGCACCTGCGTTTCCTGCGGTATCACCGTGGAAGGCAAGGAGGCCAGGGACATGCAGGCGGACATCAAGGCCGGCAAGTGGGACGCCCAGCTCAAAGCCTGAAACCCCTTCCAATTCAAACGTTTTAAACCTGCTTTTACGATATCTTTATAAACGGAGGCATGATTAGGGGAGCCTACCAAACTGTAGGAGAGCCTTCATTGGCTCGTTGGAACTACAGGAGGGATCGAATTGGCAGAAAAAGCAACCGTTACGGCCGTTAAGAAAGCCTTGGAGCATTCTCCAAAGCGCAATTTTGTACAAACGGTCGACCTGTCCATCAACCTGAAGGATGTGGATATGTCCATACCCAAGAACAGGATACAGGAGGACATCATTCTGCCGCACGGAAGGGGAAAGCCCGTCAAGGTCTGTGTGTTCGGTAGCGGAGAGATGGTGGTCAAGGCCAGGGACGTAGCCGACAGGGTCGTGTCCGTGGAAGAGCTAGGCACCATCGCCGACGACAAGAAGCAGGCCAAGAAGATGGCTAACGAGTTCGAGTATTTCATCGCGGAAGCCCCGTTGATGCCCACCATCGGTAAGAGACTGGGTATCGTATTGGGTCCCCGCGGTAAGATGCCGAAGCCGATCCCCCCGGGAGCGGACCCCAAGCCCATGATCGACAACCTGCGCAAGTCGGTGTCGGTCAGGAGCAGGGACAGATTGACCTTCCACACCTCCGTCGGGACCACGGACATGACGCCAGAAGACATAGCCGACAACATCGAGCTGATCTTCAAGAGATTGGGGATGAAGCTCGAAAAGGGCACCATGAACATCCGGTCCGCTTTCGTGAAGACCACCATGGGACCCTCCGAGAAGGTGATTTGAGGAGGTTCCAAGCATGGCACATGTAGCGAAGTGGAAACGGGAGAGGGTGCAGGAGCTGGTGAACCTCATGGTCAACAGCCACGTCGTCGGCATCGTCGATCTGCACGGCATTCCCGCTGCCCAGATGATCTCCATGCGCGCCGTGCTGCGCGGTAAGGCCGATGTGAACATGACCAGGAACACCCTAATGGACCTGGCCATCACCGAGGCCGCCAAACAGAGGCCGGGCTTGGAGCAACTGAAGCAGCTAGTTGACGGACAGTGCGCGATCGTCACCACGGACGAGAACCCGTTCAAGCTATTCCGCCAGATGGAGGGCACCAAGACCCCGGCCCCGGCCAAGACCGGAGACATAGCGCCGGAGGACATAATGGTGAAGGCGGGGGACACTCCGTTCAAGCCGGGCCCGATCATCGGCGAGCTGCAGAAGGCCGGCATCCCCGCCGCCATAGAGGCGGGAAAGATCATCATCAAGAAGGACAAGGTCCTCGTCCCCAAGGGCGAGCCGGTCCCCGATGAGGTCGCCAAGGTGCTGGTCAAGCTGGAGATCCTGCCCATGATCGTGGGTATGGACCTCCGCGCCGCCTTCGAGGACGGCGTTCTGTACGGGAAGAATGTCCTGGACGTACCGGCGGACCACTACACCAACATGTTGGGTCTGGCCGCCAGAAATGCCCTAGGCTTGAGCTTGTCCATAGCTTATATCACACCTCAGACTGTCACGCCCTTGCTATCCAAGGCCTATCGCGAAGCGATGGCCTTGAGCGTGGCTGGCGCGTTCCCGACCAAGGAGAGCATCGGTGCCATCCTTGCGAAGGCTGACGCGCAGATGATGACCTTGGCTTCGATCACCGGTCTGGAAGATGACCGAATAAAGAACAGGATGGCTGCGGTCCCCGCGACCAAGCCGGTGAACGAACCCAAGGCCACTGAGGCCAAGAAAGAAGATGAAGAGGAGCCGGTCAGCGAGGAGGAAGCCGCCGCCGGTCTGAGCTCTCTGTTCGATTGAGGAGGTAAGGAAATGGAATACATATACAGCGCTTTGGTCCTTCACGCCGCTGGAAAGCAGGTGTCCGAGGACGCGGTTGCCGCTATCCTGAAGAGCGCCGGTGTCGAGCCGGATGCAGCCAGGATAAAGGCCTTGACCGCTTCCCTGGAGGGTGTGAACATCGATGAGGCTATCGCCTCCGCGATGGTCGCCGCCGCACCTGCCGCCGCTGCCGCCCCGGCTCAAGCCGGTCCGGCCGCCCCGGCTAAGGAAGAGCCCAAGGAAGAGGAAGCTGTGACCGAGGAAGAGGCCGCCGCCGGTCTCTCCGCTCTGTTCGGCTAAAAAGGCCAGAAAAGGGCCGGTCCATAATAACCGAGCCTTCTCAGGTCTTTAAAACCACTTACATTTTTTACATTTTTCAGCCCAGGATTCTGCTCTACATTCATCGCTCCTCGGGGTTCGCGATCGATCGCGGGGCATCGTCGTGCTTTTATGTCGCTCGATCCAATGTTGTTCCATGGAGGGAAGACCGTCGGAAATCGCCGCCTGATCGAGGACCGGGCATGTCTGGGGGAACTCCAGGATCCTGCTGGGCTGGATGCTTCTCCGGGTCTTCCTCGACGAGACGTTCGGGTTGGGCTACGTCACCTCGTCGGAAGGGACTTGGATCAATGGCGGGTCCCCTACCTCCGGATACCTGAAGTTCGCGGTGAGCGGGGCCTTTGAACAGTTCTTCACCAGCATCGCCGGGAATGACGTGATCGATATGCCATTCATGCCGGGACCGCTGCTGTTGGGCGTCGCCCTGCTCCTGGGAATAGGCATGCGCCTAGCCACCATCGGTGGGATACTGGTGTCCGTACAGCTGGAGCACCAACGTGCCTCCGGCCAACGATCCATTGATCGATCGACACATCGTTTACATCTTCTTTCTGATCGGACCATGCCGGGTGAAGGCCGGCCGGGCTTTAGGTTCGGGGAGCTGGTGGAGCACCACACCATTGGTCAAACGATCCCCCGTCCTGGAATGAGACCCGGGAACTTGACCGAAGGTCGGTATCAGCGTATGCTTTTCGCCGAGGCATGGACAGAAATCAATTTATGAGGCCATCCATCTCTTCCATCCCGATGAAGCTAGGAGAGATCTACCGGTTCGCCGTTCAATTGGCCAAGGAGAACGACCCCCGGTCCGCGGAGGAGATGGAGGACGATCTTCGCCGCACCGAGGAGCGCTACCGGAAGATGGACCAGGCGGAGAAGGAGCGCTTCGACCACGACTCGCTCTGGAACCCCTATCCCGATTCGCGACTGGTGTATGGCGATGCGGAGACGGAGATCGAGGGCGTGCTCTGGGGCATCGACGTCTCCACCGGGGAGATGGTCCTGGCCGACCGGTTGCGGGAGAAAGGCCGGATGATCGACGCGGTCATCGGGCATCATCCCTTCGGAAGAGCGCGACCCGCGTTTGGCGAGGCGTTGCACCTGCACGAGTACATCTACACCCAGCTAGGCGTGCCGGTGAACGTGGCCGAGGACATCATGGCTCCCCGCATTCGAGAGGTCCACAACCTCAGCGCCCCGGCCAACTACGACCAGGCCGTGGACGCCGCCAGGCTCCTGGACGTGCCGCTGATGTGCCTTCATTCGGTGACCGATAACCTCGTCGACCGATTCCTCAACGATCTGGTGGAGAAGGAATCCCCTAAGAGAGTGGGGGACGTTGTCGATATGCTCATGCGGCTGCCGGAGCACCGGCACGCCGCAGGTAACAATAATCCCCCTGAGGTGTATGTGGGGGACAGGAAGCGAAAGGCCGGCAAGGTGGTGGTGAGGATGACCGGCGGTACATCGGGACCTAAGGACATCTACGAGAAGCTCGCCGACGCCGGAGTCGGCACGGTGGTGTTCATGCACATCCCGGAAGCGCACCTGGAAGAGGCCAGGAAGCACCACCTGAACGCCATAATCGCCGGGCACGTGGCCTCCGATTCCCTGGGCATGAACCTGCTCGCCGATCGACTGGAGGATAGGGGAGTGAAGGTAACCCCATGCTCCGGATTCATAAGAGCCAGAAGGTGATGTAGATGCGAAACCCACGCCTGTTCAAGGACCAATCCAAGCTCTCGTTCGATTACGTTCCCGACAAGCTGTGCCACCGCGAGGAGCAATTGGAACGCCTGGAGATGCTGTTCCGCCCGGTTCTCGAAGGAAGCATGTCCCAGACCGCGTTCCTCATCGGCAGCGTGGGTACCGGGAAGACCGCCACCTCCAAGCGCTTCTGCCTGGACCTCATGAAGGCCGCCCATGAGAAAGGCCGGCCGATGGATTACATCATCGTCAACTGCCGGCAGCGCTCCACCGAGGTCGCGGTACTTCGAAGGATGGTCATGCACTTCGACGAGAACTTTCCGGACCGCGGTTTCTCGACGGAGGAGATGCTGCGCTCCATCCGCAAGCACCTGGAGAAGCGGAAGATGCACCTCGTCGTGGTATTGGACGAGGCGGACGTTCTATTGGTGAAAGGAGCCAGCGATCTGATCTATCAGCTCACCCGCTTCGACGAGGAGATGGTCGGCGGGCGGCCTTCGATGTCGGTCATCATGATATCCCAGAAGAACGTGCTGGACATGCTGGACGCTGCCTCTTCCTCTACTTTCCGCAGGGCCAACGCCATTCGCTTCGACCGGTACGGCGCCCGGGACCTGGCCGACATACTGAAGATACGTACCGACCTGGCCTTCTTTGCCGGAGCGGTACGCCAGGACTCCCTGGACCTCATGGCCGACATCGCCGGTGAGTTCGGGGACGCCCGGTTCGCCATCGAGCTCCTGGACAAGGCAGGAATGCTGGCCGAGGAGGAGGGCGCGGAGCATCTGGCGCCGGAGCACGTGCGCGGGGCGAAGGCGCTAACGTACTCGGTGGTCACCGAGAGCAAGATCGAGGACCTGGACAAGCAGCACAAGATGGTGCTGTTAGCCGTCGCCCGGGCGATCAAGGACCAGGCTTACGTGAAAACGCCGGATGCCGAAGCGATATACAGACTGGTGGCCGAGGAGTACGGGGAGAAGCCGAGAGGGCACACCATGTTCTGGTCCTATCTCCAGGACCTCACCAACCAGGGTCTGGTAGGTACGAGGGTCACGAACGAGGAGACCGGTGGGCGGACGACCTACATATCGCTCCCCGACGTCCCCGCGAAGGTCGTGCGACAGAGATTGGAGGAGATCCTGGGGGCCTGACGGAAAGCTATTGATAATGTTGCCGCCATTGAACGGGTGAAAGCATGAAGAGAACGCCGCTTTACCAGGAACATCTGGCCGCCGGGGCCAGGATGGTGGAGTTCGCCGGCTGGGAGATGCCCATCCAGTACTCCGGGATCATCGAGGAGCACTTCCAGGTCCGGAAGCGGTGCGGAGTGTTCGACGTATCGCACATGGGCGACCTGCTGATCAGGGGACCGCAGGCGGCCATACAGCTGGACGGCCTTCTTACGAATCCGATAAGCAAGGCCCCGGTGGGGAAGGCCGTTTACGGACACCTGCTGAACACCGATGGCCAGATCATTGATGACGTCATCACCTATCACATCTCCGAGGGACAGTACCTGATGGTCCCCAACGCCTCTAACGTGGAGCGGGTGCGCGAATGGGTCAGGAGCAACACCAGGGACCTGGAGGTCGTCGACCTCTCCACCCGGCTGGCCTGCTTGGCCGTGCAAGGCCCGTTGGCCGAGGTGATCATGCAGGGGATGTGCTCTACGGACCTCTCCACGCTGAAACGCTTCCAGGGCCGTTTCGCATTCCTTTCCGGGAAAAGCTCGCACTTCCTGGCGGACCACTTTGCCACCAAGGGGGAGGGCCTGGGCTGCTACATCGCCCGGACCGGTTACACCGGCGAGGACGGCTTCGAGGTTCTTGTCGAGGACCATGACGCGGCCTGGCTCTGGAATAGGTTATTGCTAACAGGCAAGGTGAGACCGGCCGGGCTGGGGGCCCGGGACACCTTGCGCCTGGAGATGGGCTACCTGCTGTCGGGAACGGACTTCGACGGCCGCCAGACTTCGCTGCAGACCGGTCCGCCGTGGGTGGTCAAGATGGACCATCCCTTCATCGGCCGCGATGTGCTGATATTGCAGAGGGAGCGCAAGTACGACGTGCTGGTGGCGCTGAAGCTGACGGGCAAGGGCGTTCCCCGGCACGGTTACGCCTTGATGCATGGAGGAAAGACCGTAGGTAAGGTGACCAGCGGGAACATGTCGCCCTGCCTGAAGAAGGGATTGGCCCTAGGCTACGTACCGCAGAAGCTGTCCGCGGTCGGTACCGAACTGTCCGTCCAGATACGCGACGAGGCCGTGACGGCCAAGATCGTCGAACTTCCGTTCTATCGAAAATGATCACATGACCCGAGAACTGGTCCGCAACCTGATCGAGCTGCTGAACCTGCGCAGCGATACCAACGAGGGCAAGAGGGCCCTGTTCGAGCTGGTGCGCTCCAAGCTGGAGGAGATCGGGCTTTCCATCACTGTTGGCGGGACCCACGACAGCCCGGCCATGCTCGCTTCGAACGGCGTCGGAGGCATAGCGTTCTCAGCTCACCTGGACACCGTCCCGGCCGGGGACGACTGGACCAGGGAGGACGGGGAGGTGGAGGCCGGCCGCGTGTACGGGCTGGGAGCGGCGGACATGAAGGGCGGAATGGCGTCAATGATGGCTGCCGCCCGCGTCCTGAAGGAGGAGGAGGTTCCGTTCAGCCTGCTGATCACCACCGACGAGGAGGAGCTGATGACCGGGGCGGAGTTCCTTGCCAAACGTCCGGAGGTCCGCAGGGCCAGCGGGATAGTGGTCGGGGAGCCGACGGACCTCCAGGTGGCCTGGAAGGAGAAGGGCATATCCCGTTTGACCCTGACGGCGCATGGCGTGGCGGCTCACGCCAGCATGCCCTGGAACGGAGACAACGCCATCATGAGGATGGCCTCGCTCCTGGACAAGCTGGATCCCTTGCTCAAGGTCACCGAGGGAGAGACGGACGACCTCACCCTGGTCGTTTCCACGATAAGAGGGGGCACCCGCAACAACATCGTTCCCGACAGATGCGAAGCCCAGCTCAACGCCCGCTTCCCCTATCCGCTCACCGCCAAAGAGGTCAGGGAGCGGATCATACGCAATCTGGAAGGCGAGTCGTACGACATCATCATGCAGTACGAGCTCCCGGCCTTCGAGACGTCGCCCGACACCGCGCTGATACGGGAGCTGCTGGATGCCGGGGCCGACGGCATCTTCGCCGTACCGTACGCCACCGAGGCGGCAGTGTATTCGACGGTCAACCCGCTGGTCGCGGTGTGCGGCCCGGGAGGCCCGAACATGGCCCACACCAAGGACGAGTACGTGGAGAGGTGGCAGCTGGAACGCGCGTTCCGCCTCTACTGCGACATGGGCAGGCGCCTTCAGGGATAGACCCTGGCCACCGTTCTCGGGTAAGGGATGGCGTCCCGGATGTGCTCCAGGTTGCAGACCCACTTGGCCATGCGCTCCACCCCCAGGCCGAAACCTGAATGCGGTACGGAGCCGAAGCGCCTGAGGTCCAGGTACCATCGGTAGGGGTCTTCCGGTATCCCGGCCGCCTCCAGCCTCTGCAGGATCTTGTTCAGGTCGGTCTCCCTCTCGCTCCCTCCGATCACTTCGCCGAAACCGAACGGCGCTAACAGATCAGCGCACTTGTAGGTGCGCGGGTCGTCAGGGTCCTCCTTCATGTAGAAGGCCTTGCACTCCCTGGGAAAATTGGTGACGAAGACCGGGGCGACCTCGTCCTCGGTGATGGCCCTTTCCTCCACGGCCCCCAGGTCAGCCCCGAACTCTATGTCGAACCCCTTCTTCTTCAGCAGGTCGATCATGTCCGAATAGCGCAGCCGCTTGAACGGCGGGACGACCGCTTTCAACGGTTCGATGTCGCGCTTTAGGATCTCCAGCTCGTCCCGGCGCTCCTTGAGGACCCTGGCCACCATGGCGGAGACCAGCTCCTCCTGGATCATCATGTTTCCGTCGTTATCCACCCAGGCCTCCTCCAGCTCCATGTGCCAGTACTCGGTGAGGTGCCTGGAGGTGCGGGACTTCTCGGCCCGGAAGGATGGCGTTATGGAGTAGACCTTCTCCAGCGAGAATATCAACGACTCCAGATACATCTGGGCGCTCTGGCTGAGATACGCCTCCCGGTCGAAGTACTTCAGCTTGAACAGCGTAACGCCTCCCTCGCAGGCGTTCTGGGTGAATATCGGTGGGGTGACCTCGGTGAACTCGTTCTCGGCCAGCCATTCACGTGCGCCAGCCATCAGAGTGGCCTTGATCTTCATGACCGCCGTCTGCTCCCGAGACCTGATCCACAGATGGCGGTTGTCCAGGAGAAGCTCCTCGCTCTGGTACTCGGTGATAGGGAACGGAAGAGCGGAGCCTACCACCCTCAGAGCACTGGCCCGGACCTCGTACCCCCCGGGGGCGCGGCCGTCCTGATGCATGGTGCCGGTGACCTCCACCGATGATTCTATGGAGGCGGAAACGGCCTCCTCGAACTGCTCGTCGGGAAGGCTGCCCTTCTTGATGGTGACCTGGATTATGCCCGTGGAGTCCCTGAC
>DUJZ01000179.1 GCA_013329565.1 Methanomassiliicoccales archaeon | reverse complement strand
TTTCGCTGCACGGCGTCAAGATGAAGATAGATGGGCGAACCTGGGGCGGCCTGGGCGGTTCGAACCCCAGCATATTCCGCACCCCGTTCGAAATGCCTGAAGAGGAGATCGCCCGCCTTCTGGAACCGATAATGGAGGAGGGCATGGTATTGGTCCTGCACAATCCGTCATTCGGCATGTTCGACACCACCTTCTCCGGGATGCACGTTGGAAGCACCGCGGTCACCGAGGCTATCGAAAAGTGCAAACCGTCGGTGGTCCTCTCGGGCCACATCCACGAGGACCGCGGCGTGGTGCGCAAGGAAGGGGTCTGGTACATGAACCCCGGAGCTGCCAAGGACCGCTACGCCGGCATGATGGAGCTGGACGACGAGGTCAGGCTGACCCTACTGGACCTCTAGGCCGGAAGCCAAGGTTTTTATATACATGTCCATTTAGGTGGCTCAGGATTGCTATGGCATTATGGCAAGGTAGGTCTAAGAGGAAGCCCACTGGCGGGCGTTTGACACTGTCTAGGAAGAAGCGCAGGTTCGAGATCGGTAAGGAGCCTGTCTTCACTTTCGTAGGCAGCGAGAAGCGTCAGGTGTCCAGGGTGCGCGGGGCGAACGTCAAGGTGCGCCTGCTGAAGGCTCAGTTCGCCAACGTGGTCGACCCGGCCACCAACAAGACCCAGAAGGTCAAGATCATCACCGTCAAGGAGAGCCCCTCCAACCCCAACTACGTTCAGCGCAACATCGTCACCAAGGGCGCGGTCATCCAGACCGACCTGGGCCTGGCAAAGGTAACTTCCAGGCCGGGACAGGACGGCGCCATCAGCGCCATCCTGGTGAAGGAATAAGGCTGACGGGTTTTTTCATGGCCCTGGACGAAGACACCGCATGGGTGCTCTGGCCGGAGTATTTCGACCGGTCGAGACCCCGGTCCCAGGGCCGCAAGGTGAAAAAGGGCGCGGCCATAAACGATCCGAAAGTAGACCTTTTATCAGCTGCCCTCCGGCAGCTGAGTCTGCAGCACAAGGTCGAGCGGGAGAAAAAATATCCCGCCAACTGGTTCTCCAGCGATGGACGGGTATTGGTCGAGAAGACCATGCCCAAGTCCCAATTGGTAAAAAAAGTGGGAGAACTGCTGATTAAATCTCAGCGGTCCTGAGGCGTCTCGACCTCTTCCACCAGCTTCTTGCCGGCGGAAACGCTGTCCACGGAGTGGATGACCGCTCCGGAATCTATGATGACCTCTTCCACGTCCTCGTAGTTGATGGCCGCGCCTTCGATGGTTATCTTTATGCTCTCCGTCTCCTGGTCCACCTCGTCCAGGGTGCAGTTGACGCCGGAGACGCCTTCCACTACGCTGAGCCTGTTGGCCAGATCGATTATCGACGGATGATGGGGTTTGAGCACGTCGAGCACTAAGCGTTTGATCTCAGACATTTGATTATCTTCCAGCGTTAAAATGGAATTCTGATATTAATTGGTTATTGATTGCCAGGAAAGGATTATTCACACCCACGACCATGTACTTCCTCATGATCGAACGGGAGGAGGTCCGGGTACTGGACATCAATTCTGAATTCCTGGGGGTGCCCACTGAGGTCCTGATGGAGAACGCTGGTTGGGCTTTGGCCAATGAGATAACCTCTCGCTTCGGAAGCGGATTGCGCATCGCCATACTCTGCGGGAAGGGCAACAACGGAGGGGATGGCTTCGTGGCCGCCCGCGCGTTGACCAAGAGCAACAGGGTGAGGGTTTTCCTGGCCTTGCCGCCCTCGGAGATAAGCACTCCCGAGGCTCGTGTCAACTTTGAGAAGGTGGAGGAGCTTCACAAGGTGTACGCCGGTGAGGACCTCGCCGGTTACGACGTTTTGGTCGACGCTTTGCTGGGAGTGGGCTCCCGGGGAGAGCCGAGAGGCGCTTACGCTAATATTGTCAGGACCATCAACGCCTCGGGAAGGCCGGTGGTCTCGGCCGACGTTCCGTCCGGACTGGGCAGCGCTCTGGCCGTACGGCCGATATTGACGGTGACATTCCACGACCGCAAAGCCGGAATGGACGAGAGCGGTTGCGGGGAGATCGTGGTGGCGGATGTCGGCATCCCGGGGGACGCCGAGAGGTACGTGGGACCGGGGGACCTGGTCCATTACCCCGTGCCCTTATCGGACGCCCACAAAGGGCAGAACGGACGGCTGCTGGTCATCGGGGGCGGCCCGTACACCGGAGCGCCGGCCCTGTCCGGTATGGCTGCTTATCGCATCGGAACCGACCTGGTCTTCGTCGCTTGTCCGGATATCGTCGGAGGAATCGTAGCATCCTACTCCCCCAATCTGATCGTGGAAGGGCTGGACGGCGCCCGCCTAGGACCGGGGCACGCCGAACATCTGAAAAAGCTGACCGAAAGGGTCGACGCGGTTCTGCTGGGACCGGGACTGGGGGACGAGCCGTCGACGATGGAAGCGATTCGTATATTCGTTTCCGCATGCGAACGGCCGATGGTCCTGGACGCCGACGCCCTCAAGGCCGTCAGCGGGCATCTTGGAGTGCTGAAGGGAAGGACCGGCGTGCTAACTCCTCACCACCGCGAGCTGGAACTGCTGGTGGGACGTTCGATATCGCCGGACCTGGATTCAAGGGTGAACAGCGCCAAGCAATTGGCGGCCGAGACAGGATGGACCGTTTTGCTGAAGGGGCGCGTCGACATCATCACCGATGGCCGGATGGTCAAGATGAACCGTACCGGGAACCCGGGAATGAGCGTGGGCGGAACCGGGGACGTGCTGGCGGGGATCACCGCTGGGCTGCTCTCGAAAAAGGTCGCTCCGTTCAACGCTTCGCGCATTTCGGCCTTCATCAACGGATCGGCCGGAGACCTGGCCTTCGAGAAGAACAGCTACGGACTGGTGGCCACGGACCTGCTGGAGAGGATACCGCAGGCGCTTCGCCGCAACCTCTCCAGGATATGAGGGGGTGGCAACGTGAAGATAGGTTTCATTTCCGACGTGCATGCCAACCTTCCAGCCCTGGAGGCGGTCCTGAAGGACATGTCGGCACGTAACGTCGCGCAGATCTATTGCGCCGGGGACATACTCGGATATTACACCTACCCGAACGAAGTGGTCGA
>DUJZ01000121.1 GCA_013329565.1 Methanomassiliicoccales archaeon | reverse complement strand
AGTCCGGGAAAGGCCATCCCTTTGATCGAAGCGCGCATGCTGTTCAGCAGCCACCTAAGGTCCATGGCGACCCCCCAGATGCTGCATCGCTTCCCCGATGGTGTAGAGAGAACCGCTGACGAAAAGGAAACCGTCCTTTCCCGCCATCTCCTCCGCGACATCGATCGCTTTCCCAACTCCATCCAATGCAAGGCTGTTCCTGTTGTACGGGAGCGAAGCCTCCAGCATCTCCTGAGGGGAGAACGCTCGAGACGATGAAGAGCTGGTGCAGACGACGTGATCGAACAGAGGTGCCAGATGAGCCATCGCGCCCCGGGCGTCCTTGTCCCTGAGCATCCCGACCACCATTATCCGCGGGCTTCCCGGGAAGACGTTGAGTTCGGAGGCCACCGCCCTCGCCCCATCCGGGGTGTGCGTTACGTCCAGAACGGTCAGCGGAGCACGACGGACGACGTCCAGCCTCCCCGGCCATCTGGCCTTGGAAAGCCCTTCGATAATGCTGTCACTGGATATGGAGATGCTCTTTCCTACTTCCAAGGACATCTCCGCGGCCACCGCGGCGTTCTGGCATTGGTAGCGCCCGAGCATCCCCAGCTTCACTTCCGTCCCTAGGGAATTCAACCGTACGGTCACCCCTTCAAGGTCCTGACCGACGCACTCGGCCTGGAAGTCCCTTCCCAGGAATTTGACGTTGGAACCTTTGCAATCGGCCATCCAGGAGATCACGCGCATCGCTTCCGGGGTTTGCAGGGAACAAACGACAGGCACGCCGTCCTTGATTATCGACGCCTTCTCGTAGGCGATCTTGCTCAAGGTGTCGCCCAGGTAAGCCGTGTGTTCTACGCTTATCGGGGTGACGACGCTGCAGCGGGGACGAATGACGTTCGTGGCGTCCAGGCGACCGCCCATGCCCACCTCGACCACCGCCTCCTCCACCTTGCTCTCGCTGAAATGAAGGAACGCCAACGCGGTGGTGATCTCGAAGAAGGTCAGCGGCCTCGGGAATGACCCGGAATCGGATATCTCTCGCATCTCGGAAACGTACTTACCCAGCCGTCCCTCGGACATCTCCTTTCCATCCACGGTCATCCTTTCCGTGAATCGGACCAGGTGCGGTGACGTGTAGAGACCGGTGCAAAAGCCGGCGCTGCGCAATATGGAAGCACCCATCGCGGACACCGAACCCTTGCCGTTGGAGCCTGCGACGTGGATGGCGCCGAAGTGGGCCTGCGGATCGCCCAGCTTCTTCAAGAGCAGACGAACGTTCGAAAGCCCCAGTTTTATGCCGGCGCTCTCCAGCGAATAGAGCCATTCCAGATCGTTCTGCAGATCGGGGTTCATCCCTTCACCTCTGCTGCCCATTTCCCCAGGTCCGTTCCCTGCGCGACGGCCAGGCGCTTCATGGCCTTCATGACCCCGCTGCCATACTGGGCGGCCTTCTTGGGCGCCTTGGCCGCGCTCAACCCCTTGCTCTGCGCGATGCGGCGAAGAGGCAGCTTGTTGCCCAGCTCCCCGAACAGGTCCTGGGGAGGTATGGATAGGCCAGCCTCGATCACCTTGAGATCGAGATACGGGCACACCAGCATCTTGCCGAACCCTTCGGCCATGCGAACCTCTCCAAGGTATCCCTCGAAAAGGAGACGTTGAATGTCGGCTTTTCGCGCTTCGCCCAGCTCCGCCAGGGACATGGATGAATAGCGGGCGTACCCTCCGAAGAGCTCGTCCGCGCCTTGGCCGCTCAGCAGAACCCCTTCGGGCACCTTGGTGCAAACCATGTACAGAGGCACCTCGAAGGAGATGGTGACCGGGTCTGTTATGCCCACCTGATCCCTCAAGTAAGCGATAGCGTTTCGCAGCAGATCATCGTCCAAAAGGATCGGTTCCCAGGGAAGCCCAAGCTCTTTGGCGCCGCTTTCACCGGCCTCGAGGTCATGGGAACCAGGATATCCCACCGTGTAGAGGCGGAGTTCGGAGAAAGGCCGGGCCAACGCGGTCAGCAGCGAACTGTCCAGACCGCCGGAGAATAGCACCGCCGCCCTGCCTTTCGATAGACATTCAAGGCCGTCTGTCAATGATGTGAGAAGCTCATCCCCGCTCGTGTCAAGATTCAGTTTCGCCCGCTCCCTGCTATCCTTTCTCGCATGGCTGAATAGCATTATTAATCATTAGGATAATACCAAGTGGAGCATATGGATAACGTCACCAGGATAGGCGTCTCTCTGGAACCGGACCTTTTGGAGGACTTCGACAAGCTCATCGACCGGAAGGGGTACATCACCCGTTCCGAGGCCATAAGGGACCTTATCCGCAGCACCCTGGCCAAGGAGATCCTCAAGGAGGACGAGAACGCCGTGGTCTTCGGCACCATCACCCTGTTCTACGGCCACCACAAGGGAGGGGTGAAGGAGCGCCTGATGGAGATACAGCACGAGCACTATCAGCACATACTCTCCTCGATACATGTTCACCTGGACATCGAACAGTGCCTGGAAGTGCTCATCGTGAACGGCACCGTCAAGGAGGTCAGACAATTGTCTGACGAATTGGGAAGCGTTAAAGGCGTCACCCACCGCACCCTGCACCGCACCCCAGTGAGCCTGGGCGAGGAAGCGATGCGAACGCAAATTCACGAACATTGAGGTGCGGCGACGTTCGCCACAGGGGCAGATAACCTTTTTAAATGTTAACCCTTGATGCCCCTCGATGAAGAGACTGGTCATCTCCGAGAAGTCCAATGCCGCGGCGCGTGTGGCCATCATCCTTTCTGACGGTAGCGCCAAGCGCAAGAGCGTCCGCGGGGTCCAGGTATTCAATTTCGAGAGGGACGGGGACGAGTTCTTCGTGGTGGGCCTACGAGGTCACATCATCGAGCTGGACTATCCCCCGGAGTTCAACGACTGGTCAAAGGTCGACCCGGTGGACCTGGTCAAGGCCCACCCGGCGAAGAGGGTCACCGCCCTCAACATCCTGCACACGCTGAGCGAGCTGTCCGCGGAGTGCGATGAGGTCATAATCGCCACCGACTTTGACCGGGAAGGAGAGCTCATCGGACTGGAGACCGTCTCACTATTGGAGAAGCCGCCCCGTTCCGTCCGAAGGGTGCGCTTCAGCGCTCTTACCAAATATGAGATCGAAGGCGCCTTCAAGGAGCTGACCGACCCCGACCACCGGTTGGCGGAATCGGCAGAGACCAGGCAGGTCATCGACCTGGCCTGGGGCGCGGTGCTCACCAGATTCATATCATTGGCGAGCGGGCAGATGGGCAACAACTTCCTCTCCGTTGGAAGGGTGCAGAGCCCCACCCTCACGCTAATCGTCGACAGGCACAAGGAGATCACCGAGTTCGTTCCCGAACCGTACTGGACCGTCGTGGCCCGCCTGGAGAAGGACCAGGAGTTCGCCGGGGACCACCTGGCGAACCCGTTCAAGGATGAAGCGAAAGCGGATGCCGTGCGCAAGCGGGCCGATTGCGGCAAGGGCACGGTCATGGGAATGGAGCGCAAGGAGAAGGACGAGTACCCGCCCGCACCGTTCAACACCACCACCATGCTCAGCGAGGCGAACAAGCTTGGACTGTCCCCATCGCTGGCGATGAAGATCGCCGAGGACCTGTACACCGCCGGTTACATTTCCTATCCAAGGACGGACAACACCGTCTACCCGCGCTCCCTGGGTCTGAAGAACATCCTGGAGAAGCTAAAGAAGTCCGACCTGGGCAAGGAGGCCGCGGAAATTCTGGCGCAGGAGCACATCCGACCGTCCAGGGGCCGCGTGGAGACCACTGACCATCCGCCCATCTATCCGACGGAGGCGGCCACCAAGAAGAAGCTTAAGGGCGCCAAGTGGACGCTGTACGAACTGGTGGTCAGGCGCTTCCTCGCCACTCTGGCGCCATCCGCTCATTCCGAATCCGCAAGGTGCGACCTGGAGCTGGGCGGGGAGCCGTTCCGTGCGGAAGGCTATCGCATGCTCTCCCCGGGCTGGCGCAAGTACTATCCGTACTGGAGGGTCAGCGAGGTCCTGCTGCCCGAGCTCAAGACCGGCGACATCGTCGAGATCAAGGAAGTGCGGAACGATAAGAAGGAAACCAGACCGCCGTCGCGCTATTCGCAGGGTTCGCTGCTCCAGGAGATGGAGAAGCTCGGCCTGGGCACCAAGTCCACCAGGCATGACATCATCCAGAAGCTCTACGACCGGAAGTACGTGAACGGCAATGACCTGGTGCCCACGTTAGCTGGACTGGCGGTCGTCAACGCGTTGGAGAAGCACGCCAAGATCGTCACCGAGAGCCGCATGACCGCGACGCTGGAAAAGGACATGGACTCCATCGCCAACGGGGAGTCCTCGCTGGTGGAAGTGGTGCAGGAATCCCAGGCCATGCTCCTGGACATCGTGGAGGTCATGACCAAGCAGCGCAAGGAGATAGGGGACGAGATAAGGACCGCGCTGCAGGAGCAGCGGTTCATCGGCACCTGTCCGAAGTGCGGCAAGGACCTGCGCATAGTTCGCTCCCGCAAAGGAAGCGAGTTCATCGGCTGCTCCGGATACCCGGACTGCAACGTCACCTATCCCAAACCTGGCGGTGCCCTGGTCCAGCCGACCGAAGAGAAGTGCGAGGCCTGCGGCCTTCCCATCGTAAAGGTGATCCGCCGCGGATCGCCGGTCAAGCTGCAGTGCATCGATCCCGATTGCAAGTCCAACCAGGGCAAGGAGTCCGCCGGAGCCTGTCCGGAATGCGGTAAGGAACTGCGCGTCCTCTACTCCCGGGCGGGAAAGCGGTTCATAGGCTGCTCCGGATATCCGGAGTGCAAGCGCACCTACCCGTTGCCGCAGTTCGGCACCCTGGAGTTCCTGGGCGAGAAGTGCCCGGAGTGCGGCGCTCCCACGCTCAAGGTCCTTGGAAGAGGAGGCTGGCAGTTCTGCGCCAACATGGATTGTCCGACCAGCAAGAGGTCCAAGGCCAAGAAGGAGGGCGAGGAGCCCAAGAAGACGGTGAAGAAAGCTGTCAGGAAGACCGTGAAGAGGACGGCCACCAAGAAGGCCGCGGCCAAGAAAGCGGAGGACGAAGGCACGGAAACTGGCCAGCCGGTCAAGAAAGCGGTGAAGAAGACTGCCACCAAGAAGGCCGCTGGATCGGAAACTGGCTCAGTGGCCAAGAAGACGGTGAAGAAGACGGCGGCCAAGAAGCCCCCCGCCAAGACCGTCAAGAAGAAGGTCAGCCCAGCTGAATGAGCTCCTTCTCCTCTATCTCCAGGTCCTCGATGGACAATGAGACGTGAGAGGCGAAGCTCCGCTTTCCGCCAGTGGCAACGATGCGCACCAGGTCCTTCTTCCTCAGACCGTACTGGAGCACGTTGACGATGAGGTCCACCTCGGAACGGGACGCGTCGAACTTGCCCCGGCAGCGAACCCTGGCATCGTGGTCGGTCACGCTGCAGGCGATTATCTCCTCCCCGCCTTCAACCAGGCATTTTATGTGCCCGATCAGCCTGGTGCCCGCTTCCAGGCAGTCCATAGCTAGACCGCTCATGAAGGTTTCCAGCATGACTTGCAGCTCGTCCGCAGGAATCGCCGATGGGAATCCGATACGCAGCCGGGCGGCGTAGGCCGCGAAGTCCTCGGTTATCATGCTCCCACTAATCGGCTGACGAATACATCCAAATTATGCCCGCTGGTGCTGGACACTGGTATTACCGGCTTATCGCCAATGACGCCCTTCACGAACGCCCCCATGTCCTTGAGGCGAGCCTCGTCGACCTCGTCCGTCTTGGTTAATAGGACCAGGTCCGCGGCGTGCAGCTGCTTGGTCATGGGGACCTTCATGGCCTGGACCAGTAGTGGGAAGCGCACCGCGTCGAGCAATATGACCGTGCTGATCTTCCCTAACGGCTTTCCCTGGTAATACTCCATGGTGGCCAGTATGCTGTCCGGGTCGGCTATGCCGGACGGCTCGACCACTATCAGGTCGGGCTGGAACTCATCGTCTATCGTACGCACAGTGTCCAGGAAGTTCGGGCCCAACGTACAGCAGATGCAACCGCGGGGCAGCTCCTGCACCTTCAGCCCGTACTTTTCCATGACCTTGCCGTCGATCCCGATATTGCCGAAATCGTTCACGATCATGGCCACCTTCTTGCCGGTGCGTTCGGTGATCTGGCCCACGGTGTTTAGAATGAGCGTCGTCTTCCCGCTGCCCAGGAATCCGGCTATGATGATCATGTCCATTTGCAAACCTCGGGATGGAAAAAATCAATCCAGGGCGAGGTATAAGAAACTTGTCAGTTGAAAGGACCGGGGACGGAGGGGGTTTACTCCCCCTCGCGATCGTAAAACTCCATGTCCAGCTCTTCCTTTTCAAGGGCCACGCGCCTATTCCGGCAGTGATGGCACTCCACGGGCTTGCCGAGCTTGCGCCGTCGATGCACCGCTGCCTGATCGAGGCGTACCAAAGAACCGCAGGAGCATAGCACCGTGGCGCCGTGCCAATCACCGAACAGGGAGGTGCAATGAACACGCTCCTCACCAGCCAGGCAGGGGAGCACCAGGGTACTTTCCCTTAGGTGCACCTCCAGATGAGGACGCATCCCCTCACCTTCTGACATGAGCGTAGCTTGCGCTAATTGATCATTGAGCAATAAACTCCTTCCTATTCAGAGCATGCTGCCCCCTCTACCAGCAGCCCACAAGTTACTGGACGGAAGACGTGACCCCTCTCGCAATATTCTGAACGAAAAAGCCTAACGTGCTGAGATATTTTAAAGATTTCCTTAACGTCCTATACCGTTTTTTATGCTATCCAGTACGATAATGAGCAACGTAGTTTTTTCATATAAGAACGGTTGTCGGTCTCAACCCTAAAATGAGGTGATCGCCCTTTTTTCTGCGGAGACCCCACTACTCGTCCTTCACCGTGGCGAAGCAGGTGCAGGTGAGGGTCCGCCCGACGCCGTCCATTTGCCTGATCTTGTCGATGACCAGGTCGCCGATGCGCTCCATGGACTCCCCGCGGACCTTGAGAAGGATGTCGTGCTCGCCGGAGATGAGGTGCACCTCGTGCACCCCGTCCAATCGGCTGATCTTGTCGGCCAGCTCCCTCTGGGACTGGTTGTTGTTCGGTAGGAACGATACAAGAATGAAGGCGGTTACCGGCTCCCCCAGCTTGCCGAAGTCCGGGACGACGGTGAACCCTTTGATTATGCCGCGCTCCATCATGCGGCGGATGCGCTCGTGTACTGTGGCCCGGGGTATGTTGAGGTCCTTGGCGATGGACTTGGTGCTGCGCCTGGAGTCCTTCTCCAGCTCGCTCAGTATGGCCCGGTCCTTTTCATCGAGCATGAATGGTGGGAATGACCTTCCGCTAGATTATCTTTGCTCACTTTTCGGCGATTCCACCGACACTTGGATGTCGATGCCCTCGCGCACGGCGGCGCTCACCGTGCAGAAGTCCTCGAAAAGAGGAAGGCAGCGCTCCAGCTTCGCCGGGTCGTCCACCTCCGGGAAGATCGTGACCTGCATGCTCTTCACTCTTAACCGACCTTTGTCGTTGCGGCCTAGGACGGTACGTACGCGGGCCTTCATGGATAACGGCTCGGACCGCGCCTTCCGCAGACAGAAGGCCAGTGAGGCGCACAGGCAGTTGCCGACGGCCGCTGAAAGGTAACGGGTGGCGTTGGGATATTCCCCGCTCCCGACCGGGACCGGCTCGTCGGAACGGATGTCCGCCAGTCCCTGATCGTCAAAGCCGATGTTGAACTGATAGTCGTGCAGCATCTCCAGCTCGGTGATGAACTCCTCTTGCATATCGTCACCTCAGATGTCGATCTTGTCCAGTTGCCTCAGGACGCGACGGTGGATCTCCTCCGCGGGCTCCTCGGGCACTAAACGCTTCCCTTTCTCGATGACCTTGACCTCCGCCCAGCGCATCTCTTTTCCGCAAGAGCAGACCGGAGGATGGTCCCGGTCCAGGGTTACCTCGTACTCCAGGCATTCGGGGCAGCGGAAGACGTACTTGCGCCCGGCGAACTTGCCGCGCTTGGCGATCGGTCTTCCGCCCTTCTCCACGATGTCCATGGCGAAGTCGATGGTGGGGGCGTTGCTTATCGAGGTACCGACGCCGAAGCCGCTCGCGCCGGCGGCCGCCAGCTCCTTCACCTTTGATTCGTCCAGACCGCCGGAGACGAAGACCCCGACGTCCCTGTACCCATGCAGGTCCAGCTCCCAACGGACCTCGCGGACGATGTCGGTCATGTTGCCCCGGCGGGAACCAGGGGTATCGAGGCGCACCGAGCGAAGTCCGGGCATCTCCTCGGCCGCCATCAGGGCTTCGATCTTCTCATCGAAGAAGGTGTCCGTGAGAGCGACCCGGGGCACGGTGGGATCGATTATTTCGCCATAGGCTTTGAACGCCTCGCGCTGATCGCCCATCATGATGACCAGGGCGTGCGGCATCGTACCGCTGGCCGGACGACCGACCAGTTCCGCACCCTTTAGCGAGGACACGCCGTCGCATCCTCCGATGTACGAGGAACGGTCGATGACCGGGGCCATGGCCGGGTGCATCCGCCTCACGCCGAACGATATCACCGGAAGACCGCCGGCCGCCTTCTTGCAGCGGGCGGACATGGTAGCCACCCCGCTCGCATAGCACATGAAGCCTAGAGCAGGCGTCTCCAGCGAACAATACTCGCCGTACGGTCCATCTATGGTGGCCACCGGTAGTTTGATCCCCTTCTTGCTGCGGGGAGTGAAAACACTTCCCTCCGATAATGCATAAAGATCAACGTTTCTGCCTTCCAGGATGCGGACCACTTCCTCGGTGCCGCAGAGCACCGCCCACGGCCAGGCGTCGGGAAGCGAGGCCACCGTGAACTCGGAACGTGTATCGGTGTCCAGAAGTCCCTTGGCCCTGAGGATCGCCTCGGTGCGTTGGAAGTACACGTCGGTCGTCAGACCCTTGTGGATATCGTCGTGCTCGGCGGAGAAGAACCTGCCCATGTCATCACCTGAACTTTATGTAATCAATTTGCGCAAGCATGAACCTTCTTCAGAAGAAGGCCCCGCGCCCCATGAACTTGGCCTTACTTCCTAGATTCTCTTCCACCCGCAGCAGCCGGTTGTACTTGGCCGTGCGCTCCGTTCGCGCCGGAGCCCCGCTCTTGATCTGCCCGCACTCCAACGCCACGGCGATATCGGCGATGGTGGTGTCCTCCGATTCGCCGGAACGGTGGCTGACCATCACGTTGTAGCCGTGGTCGAAGCAGATCTCCGCCGCACGCATCGCTTCGGATATCGTTCCTATCTGGTTGACCTTGAGCAGCATGGCGTTGCCAGCCTTGGCGTCTATCCCTGTGCGAAGCCTCTGGGGGTTGGTCACGAACAGATCGTCTCCCACCAGTTGCATTTTCTTTCCGATCTTGGCGGTCAGCTCGGCCATGTCCGTGAAGCCGTCCTCGTGCACCGGGTCCTCCAGGCTTATCAGCGGATAGTCCTCGCTCAGGGAGACGTAGAAGTCGACGATCTCACCGGATGACATCTTCTTGCCGTCCAGTTCGTAAACGCCTTTGGAGTAGAACTCGCTGGCCGCGGCGTCCATGGCCAGGTAGACCTCTTTGCCCGGAGCGTAGCCAGCCGCTTCGATGGCCTTCAGCAGAACGTCCATGGCCTGCCGACTGGTGTCGAAGGCTGGAGCGAACCCACCCTCGTCCCCCACGTTTGTGGACATGGGGCCCATGTTCTTCCTGAGCACCTGCTTCAGCGATTGGTACACTTCCGTGCCGGCCCGAAGGGACTCGGCAAAGCTCGGAACCCCGCAGGGCACGA
>DUJZ01000046.1 GCA_013329565.1 Methanomassiliicoccales archaeon | reverse complement strand
GACCAAACTGTTCGGCACCAACGGAGTACGCGGAGTGATCAACCAGGACATGAGCGCCGAGCTGGCGCTGGACGTTGGACGGGCCATCGGCACCTTCATGCAGGGGAAGGTGGCCATCGCTACGGATTCCCGAACCTCGGCGGACATGCTGCGGGCGTTGGTGTCCGGAGGAATGACCTCCGCCGGATCCAGCGTGGTGGACCTCGGGATGCTGCCGACCCCTGCCCTCCAATACTATGTTAAAAATTCCGGGGTGAAGGGAGGGGTGATGATAACCGCCTCCCACAATCCCCCCGAGTTCAACGGCATCAAGTGCGTCGACCACGACGGTACCGAGATGCCCAGGAGGAAGGAGGAGGTCATCGAGCGGATATATGGGGACAGGGAGTTCGCCACCCCCTCCTGGAGGGACGTGGGAAGCATAACTCACCTGGATGGCGTGGGGGCATCCTACGCCAACGCCATCCGCCGCTCGGTGGACCGCTTCAAGATCGCCGAGGCCAAGCTGAACGTAGTGCTCGATTGCGCGAACGGCGCCGGATCGGTGACGTCCCCGGGGCTGCTGGACTCGTTGGGCGTTCGCGCCATCACTCTCAACGGCAACCCGCAGGGAACGTTCCCCGGGCATCCGAGCGAGCCGACGCCTGACAACTTAAAAGACCTGGTGGCGGTGGTCAAGGCCACCGGTGCTGATCTTGGCATAGCTCACGACGGCGATGCGGACCGCACGATATTCGTCGACGACCAGGGCAACTACGTCTACGGCGATCGATCCTTGTCGGTGGTGGCGTCCCACATGGTCCAGGAGAACCAGGGCGGCATAGTGGTCACGCCGGTCAGCACCTCCTCCTGCCTCGAGGAGGTGGTCAAGAAGCATAACGGCCAGGTCATCTACACCAAGGTCGGCGCTCCCATCGTCGCCAGACGCATGATGGAGGTGCAGGCCATTTTCGGCGGCGAGGAGAACGGCGGTCTCATCTTCCCGGAGCACCAGTACTGCCGGGATGCGGCCATGACCATGGCCAAGATGCTGGAGATCATCGCCAAGAAAGGTCCGCTGTCGGAACTGCTCAAGGAGGTCCCCCGCTACTGCCTGGACAAGAGGAAGCTTTCCTGTCCGGAGGACAAGAAGGAGTGGGCGCTCGAGCAAGTGGAAGCCCACTTCGCCGACCAGCGTACGGACGCCACCGACGGGGTCAAGATATTCTTCGACGGCGGCTGGAGTCTGGTTCGTCCCTCAGGAACGGAACCGATATTCCGCATATACTCAGAGGGAAAGGACGAGCACACCGCCAAGCGCTGCGGCGACGAATGCGAGAAGGTGTTGCGCCAGCTCCTCGAGGAATGATCAGAGGAACTGCTGCGCCAGGAAAACGATCCCGAAGATTATGAACACCAGTCCGCTCCCGATGCGGATGTAGTTCTTGGGGACTTTCTCGCCTATCACCTTTCCAATGGATACTTCGAGCACCACGAGCCAGAGGAAGCCCAGGGCAGCGCCGAGAAAGACCATCAGGGCCGCCCCCGATTCCGCGGAAAGGGTGATGACGGACAGCTGGGTCTTGTCGCCCAGCTCCATCAGCGCGACGAAGCCGAAGGCCGTCAGGAAGCCTCCCCAGCGGCCCCTGTCCTTCACCACCTCTTCCTCCTCCTCTTCCTTTCGGACCAGGGTGGCTATGCCGAAGAGAATGAAGACGACACCGGCGGCGAGGCCGACTATCCACGATGGGACGAATTGAAACAGCACCTCGCCGATGACCACTCCCACGGCGGTGACAGCGACCAACGCCAAGAACGAACCGAGGAACACCGTGCGCTTGGGGTATTTCGACGAAAGGGTGATCACGGCGATCATCGTCTTGTCGCCCAGCTCGGTCAGGGATATCAGGATGAAAGCGGAGATGAGCGGCGCGAAGTCCATTACCTTTCGCCCCGCCTGGTGTGCACGATGGCCACGACCTCCATGATCATGCGGGCGGCCAACGCCGCCGTGGTTCCGGGATCGTGAGATGGCAAGACCTCCGAGATGTCGAAGCCGACCATGCGGTCGCCCAGCATATCGATGCAGCGCTTGACCTCGTAGCCAGTGAGGCCGAACGGCTCCGGACGGGAGGTCCCCGGGGCGAAGCCGGGATCGATGCCGTCCATGTCCAGGCTCAGAAGCACACGCTCCCGGCGCATCATGTTCAGCACCTTCTTCCAGGAGTTGACCACTCCGGTCTCCTGGATCTGGTACGCGTCGACGAAGTTGGGCATCTCCTGGCCGATCTCCCGCCTGGATATGGAACGGACGCCGAAGTGCACCACGTTCTCTATGCCCACGACGTCGGCAACCTTGCGCATGGTGCAGGCGTGGTCGAACTTGCGGTCGCCTTGCACCTCGAAGTCCAGGTGCGCGTCGATGGAGATGACGCCCACCTCCTGGTAAGCCTTGACGAAAGGATAGGTGATGCTGCGCTCCCCGCCCATGATGATGGGGAACTTCCCTGCCTTGACGACCTTGGATGTTTCCCTCTCCACGGCCTTGAACATGTCCTCGCAGGACGAGCCGCAATCCAGATCGCCGGCGTCATGCACTTTAACCGTCGATACGTCCAGGTCGTGCTCGAAAAGGTAAGTGTCGAAAAGGCGGGACGCTTTGCGAATGGCCGTAGGGGCCTTGCGAGTGCCAGAACGGAAACGGGTGGTGCCGTCGTACGGAACGCCCATAATGACGAACTCCGCCTCCTCGAAGGTGGAATTGGCCAGGGCGAACGAGTCGCTGCGGGCCATGGACACCCGGACCGGATCACACCTTGGTGATCTTGCGGCGGTCCATGGCGATCATGTACATGATCTCCTCCCCCGCGGAGAGCTGCCCCTTGTACTCCTCGGGTATGGGCAACTGGAAAGTCTCGTAGTTGTCCAGGTCCATCAGCTGCACCTCGTCGCCGGAGATGGAGAGGATCTGGGCCTTTCGCTTGTCGATCATCGGGACCTGCACCTTGTGCTTGACCGGGTGAACGATGTTCCGCTTGCGGTTGTCGAAGATGCCTATGGCATCGATGTTGGATTTCGCTTCTCCATGCTTACCAGGCTTGGATGTGGATATGTTGATGATCTTGCAGGGCTCCCCATCGATGAGCATGTATCTGCCTTCCTTGAGCTCCCTGACTTCCTGTTGAGTCCACGACATAGCAACCTCTGGAGGGAATTGACGGTGCGTTTATATAATTTCTTATCGCCGGTGATTCGGATAATATTTGTGGCCCTGCCCATGTCTCTGCTGCGGCCGGCCCTGCTGGCGCTGCTCGCGGGGCGGCGGTTGAGGGTATTTCTCCTTGATCTCGGCGACCCGCTTCTCCATCTGCTCCTTGAGCTGATCGGCTATGAACTCCCCGCGGTAGGCGTCCACCTTGGCGGCGATGCTGATCTTTCCCCCGAGGCTCCGGGCGACCTTCCCGCGCTGCCAATACGGCGAGCGGTTCACCCAGGGGTGCTGGAATATGACCCCGTGCTTCGGAGGGCGCTTTCCGGAGCGCAGATGCAGGAACAATGCCTTCTCCGCCCCGAGCAGCTGAACCGTGGACGAAGGAAACCTCGCCAGGCGCTGCAATCCGCCAGCCAGGGATATCAGCCTTGCTGCCAGGTTGGGATTGAGGAGCGCCGACAGGTTCGGCGCCACCCGGTCCATCCCATCCAGGATGTAGGCGTCCAGGGCCTCTTTCCTCTTGTACAGCTCGAACAGCGTCCCTCCCATGCCGCGGATGACGTCCAGGTCCCTGTCGACCAGGTCGGTCCCGACCGACTCGAGCGAGACGCCCAGGTGGTCCATTATGACCTGGCGGTCCCCCATCTCATGCACCAGGCGGGCGTACTCCGCGTCCACCGCGAAATCGCCCAGCTCCGGGAAGTACACTCCGTACCATTCGTGCAATCGTTCGCTGAGCAGGTTGATCTCCTCGATCAGGTCGTCCGTGGCCCGTATGGCCTGGGCTATGGAGCGGTCCTCGCTCAGCGGTTCCCGCACGCGGATCTTTCCGAGCTCCAGCATCACCTTCTGCATGAGGTCGGGCGTCAGTCCGTAGTTCTCGGGCTTTATGAACGAGGAGTCGAACACCATCGGCTTGCCGAGCGGCTTCAGGCGCGCGTCGGCCACCTTCATCCTCTTTACGGCCAGCGCCCTCTCTTCCGGTAGTATCTCTCCCCGCTGCACGGCGGCCAGCTTCTTTGCTACCAGCTTCGGCTCCTTCTCGAACAGCTTGAAGGCGCGGACCTCCTCGCCCTCGCACAGGAACACTCCGAACCATTTGGTGACAAGTATCATTGGATCACTCCCTCAGTATGCGCCGGACCTCGTCCTCCGGCAATGGCCTGCCTTTTCCGAGCAACGCCAGCCGGTACTGCAGCTCGGCGTGCGCCTCCAGCGTCTCCATCCGGTGGAAGGCGTCCTTGAGGCCCTTCCCCACGGCGATGGCCCCGTGGCTCTCCAGGAGGAAGGCGTCGGCTCCCTCGACCTCCCTGCCCAACATCACGGCCAGATCGTCGGTTCCGGGCGTGGCGTAGGGGATGAGCGGCACTCTCTTGCCAAGGACCATCAATCCTTCCGGCGTAAGCGCGGGGTCCACCGGCGTCCCGGCGCAGGCCAGAACGGTGCAGAAGCGGGGGTGCACGTGCACCACCCCGTTCACGTCCGGCCTATTGCGATAGACGGTCAGGTGGAAGGGGGTCTCCATGGACGGTCTGCCGCTCACGGCCCTGCCGGTCACGATGTCCACGGTTACCAGCTCGTTCTGGTCCAGCATGCCCTTGCACGATCCCGAGGGCGTTATGACCATCAGGTCGCCCACCCGGGCGCTGATGTTGCCGCCGGTACCGCTTGTCAGCCCCTTCTCGTACAGCAGCCTTCCGTAACGAACGACGTCCATTCCCGCCTGCTTCACAGCCTCGCCCCCTTCAATCTCCTGACGATGTCCTCAGGCTTCAGCACTCCGTTCTCGGTGATGATGCCGGTGAGATATTTGGACGGGGTGACGTCGAAGCCGGGATTGAGCGCCTCGCAGCCCTGCGGCGCGATGCGCACGCCGTCCACGACGGTTACCTCCTCTTCACCCCGGTACTCGATCGGTATGTCCTCTCCGCGCTTGATGCTCAGGTCGAACGTGGACAGCGGTGCGGCGGTGTAGAAAGGAACGTTCAATTCCTTGGCCAGCACAGCCTTCTCGAACGTCCCGATCTTATTGGCGAAGTCGCCGTTGGCGGCGATGCGGTCCGCGCCGACGATCACCATGTCCACCCCTTCCCTCAGGAAGTGGCCGGACGCCCCGTCAGCAATGATGGCATGAGGAATGCCCTCGTTCAGCAGTTCGAAGGCCGTGAGCTTCATTCCCTGCAATCTCGGGCGAGTTTCGGAAACGTAAACGAAGACCTTCTTGCCGTTGCGCCAGGCCGCCCGTATCGGCGCCAACGCCGTTCCCCAGTCCACGGTGGCCAACGCTCCGGCGTTGCAATGCGTCATTATGCGGTCGCCGTCCTTGATCAACCTTTCGCCGTGTTCGCCGATCAGACGGCACCTTTCCACGATGGTCTCGGCGTATTCCTCGGCCACATCCGTCGGGTCGTCGCCGTCCTTTATCCTGGACAGCATATGGTCAACCGCGAAGAACAGATCGAACGCCGTGGGCCTGGTGTCCTTCAGCTCCTTGGCCGCTCTCTCAAGGTCCTCGTGATTGTTGGCGGCCAGCATCATTCCGTAGGCGGCGGCGACGCCGATCGCCGGAGCGCCGCGCACGGTCATGTCCTTGATGGCCTCGGCCACCCGGTGGTGGTCACGGAACCCCAGGACCTCGACCCGGTGCGGAAGTATCCTTTGGTCCAACATTCGGACGATGCCTTCCTCGCTCCAGACCGCCCTGATATCGCTGACCTTGCCGTCGATCCTGATCTTCATCTGCTCTCATCCACGGGAGGGTTGGCAATCTAATTAAGTTATGCCGGAGGCGATAGTTCGTAACCTTACGATAAATTTAATTAGAGAGAGCCGTAATCAGTTACCCGGCGATAACTCTGCCCAGCAGGACCACGGATTTTGACGTTTACTCAACGACCACCGGACTGAGACAGATCTCCAACCCGGTTCGCCAGAAGATATTGAGCGAACTGCAGAGAAGGGACCTCAGCCTTTCCGAGATAGCGGTCCTCACCAGCAAGGCGCAGAGCACTCTCTCCGTGCACCTGGACAAAATGGTGAAGGAGGGCCTGATCGGCTACCGGGACGATCCATTGGACAACCGCCGCAAGATATTCTACGTGATATCCCGGCCGGTCGGCAGCTCGGTCGTTCCCAGGGAGGAGCTGAAGAAGGCCGTCTCGAACACCATCGGAAGGTCCATCGGAACGCCCAGCACGTTCCTGAAGGGAACGATAAGGTCCATCGTCATCGGCATGGAGGCCATCGGCTTCAACATGGACCCCGTGCTGAAGGACATCGGGCGGCAGATGGGCGCGGAGATATCCACCCGCATGAAGGCCAACGACGTGGAAGGTCTGATCAAGGAGGTCAAGGACTTCTACGCCATGCACGAGCTGGGAGAACTGGTGGTCTTTTCGTTGCACCCGGTCACCCTGATCATACGCGACGAATACGACTGCTCCAAGGCCCCGGACGTAGGCAAGACGCTGTGCCTGCTGAACGAGGGGATATTGGAGTCCATATTCGAGGAGAGGCTGCACATGCCCCTGCGCGTGGTGGAGAAGGACACGTTCGGCGTGGGCTTCAACATGTGCAAGTACGTCATCGAGCCTTCTCTCTGAGGCGGGATCGGATACACAGCGATCTCCATTCGAACCGAACTGACGCTGACTGGCCGTTCATAACCGTTATCCGGCCGATGCCTCATAAACTATGTATATATGCACAAATATGCATGAATCATGATCGGTGACAAGGCCAGGATCTTCAAGGCTCTCGGCGACCCTACGCGATTGGCCATCGTCGGCTACCTTCTGAAGAACGACCATTGCGCCTGCGACTTCCAGGGGATGAGCGGCAAGGACCAGACCACCGTATCCCGGCATCTGAAGGTGCTTCACGACGCTGGACTGGTGAAGTTCAGGAAGGACGGAAGGAACGTGGTCTACAGCATCAAGGACGATCAGGTCCGGAGCGACCTGGGCCGGATGGGCATCGAACCTCGGGACGAATGCTGCGGCAAGGAAACGTCCGTCGAGCAAAGGAAGAAGGCGGCGGTGAAGAAGAGCTACGGGAAGATCGCCCTGGAAGGGGGCGGCTGCGGATGCGGCACCGGGTGCTGCGGGGACGGTACTTTCAATCCGATCCAGGTGTCCATGTCGGTCGGTTACTCGGAAGATGAGCTGAGCGACATGGCCGATTCGAACCTGGGGCTGGGGTGCGGGAACCCCGGTGCCCTGGGGTCCATCAGAAAAGGGGAGACGGTGCTCGATCTGGGGAGCGGGGCAGGCCTGGACGCTTTCCTTGCCTTGAAGAAGGTAGGGCCCTCGGGCAAGGTCATCGGGGTGGACATCGCCAAGGAGATGGTCGAAAGGTCCTCCAGGATCGCGAAAGAACGCGGCCATGCGAACGTGGAGTTCAGGCTGGGGGACATCGAATCACTGCCGGTCGATGATGGGTCGGTGGACGTGGTGCTCAGCAACTGCGTCATCAACCTGGTTCCGGACAAGCGCAAGGCGTTCTCGGAGGCATACCGGGTCCTTCGGTCGGGGGGGCGGCTTCTGCTATCCGACATGGTTCTCCTGAAAAGGCTGACCGCAGCGCAAAGGAAGGACGAGAAGCTGATGACCGGATGCGTCGGAGGGGCCATCCTGAGGAAGGATTACCTGAGAGCAATGGAAGAAGCCGGCTTCAAGCTCGAGAGCGTTGTTGACGACGAGGGGATTGGCAAGATGCACTACGGAGGCTTCCCGGTCGAGAGCATCAAGATCGTGGCGACGAAATGATCGGGAACGGCCGACCCGGTTCCCGGCAGTTCATTCGCTCTGGGCCAGCCATATCATTCCTGCGATAGGGGGCTCTCATTTCTTCTTTCCCTTCTTCACCACATCGTACTTCATCCATACCGATCCGTTCTCCATCTCCTCCAGTTGCCTCAGCCTCAGTTGGCATGGCTCAGGCAGCTCGGATACGGCGGGATCGATGAAGTGGGTGCCGTTGGCGTTCCCGACCATGCAGGGGCTCATGATCACGCTGATCTCATCGGTCGGTCCTTCCCTGAGCAGTATCGCGGATAGCGTCCCCCCGCTGTCGATACGCAAGGTACGCAATCCATATCTCTTCTGGAGCTCCTTCAAAGCTTTCTTGAGGTCCACCTGCTCACCAGAACGGGCAGGTCCGCGCTAGAGCCGTGGCTGGAGGTGCGGTCCAGGATGGTCCATGACGCGTTAAGGAGAGATCCGAAGGCGATGATACCTCAAGAGGTGTTCATTCACAACCGCGGAAATAGAGGGGCTTTGAGCGCCTACAGCGAGTCCGGATTGGATGGTGTCATGGAACGGATCATCACCGGCATGGAGGAGATGTATGGCAGGGACTTCAGGTTCAGCCATCACACCATGAGGAGGACCCTTGGGCGCACACTGCATAAAAAGAAACAGCCCATCGAGAACATACAGCACATCCTAGGTCACGAGTTCCCGGCCATGACCTATCAATATCTCGGCCTGGACCTAGATGATCAAAAGGAGGCCTTCGACGTGCTCGAAGAGTCCTCCGCCCTAAACACCCCGGAAAAAGGGCATTTGACGAGTTAGCCAGTAAGATGGATGGGCTCATCCGGATTTGAACCGGAGACCTCCTCCGTGTCAGGGAGACGTCATAACCGCTAGACCATGAGCCCTTGGAATTGGCCGTAAGTTGTTCTAATTGATATGCCTTTCGTCGCTCGCCGCCCATCAATTCATAGCCTGGTGTCCTGGTTCCACGGGCAAATTTTTATTACTAGCTCCCTCTTGCATCCGATGAGCTAAATGACGGAGATCATCCTCTTCACCAAACCTGACTGCCAAAAGTGCGAATACGTCAAGACCCACCTGCCGGAAGGCGTCCAGCCGCGCATCGTGAACACCACTGAAGCTGACGGTCTGGCCGAAGCGGCATATTACGAACTGCTGCACAAGAACCTTCCCATACTGGTGGTGGACGACGAGGTGTTCGAGGGCTCCATCGTCATCATCAACAAGCTCAAGGAGCTGGCTTAGGCCAGACACACATGTACTGCCTGGGCATCGAGGGGACCGCCCACACCGTGGGCGTGGGGATCGTGGACGACAAAGGAAACGTTCTGGCCAATGAGATGGAGATGTACCGTCCTGTCGAGGGCGGCATCCATCCCCGCGAAGCGGCCAATCACCACGCTGAGCGTTTGGTCCCATTGGTCCGCCAGGCCATCGACAGATCGGGACTGAAGTTCAAGGACATCGGCCTGGTCTGCTTCTCCAAAGGTCCGGGATTGGGGCCGTGTTTACGCACGGTCGCCACCGGCGCCCGCGCCTTATCGTTATCGCTCAACGTCCCCATCGTAGGCGTCAATCATTGCATCTCCCACCTGGAGATCGGAAGGATAAAGACCGAGGCCCAGGACCCGGTGCTCCTTTACGCCTCCGGCGGCAACACCCAGATCATCGCCTTCGCCAACGGCCGCTACCGGATATTCGGGGAAACGCTCGATATCGGCATCGGCAACATGCTGGACAAGCTTGGAAGGGAGATCGGCCTCGGCTACTACGCCGGCCCGAAGATCGAGAAGGCCGCCACCCAGGGCAGCAAGCTTCTCGATCTGCCGTACTCCGTCAAGGGCATGGACCTGGCCTTCTCTGGAATCCTGACGGCCGCCGTCGCCCACCGCAACAGGGGCGAGAGCATCGAGGACATCTGCTTCAGCGTGCAGGAGACCTGCTTCGCGATGCTCACGGAGGTGACCGAACGCGCCATGGCCCACGTGGAGAAGGAGGAAGTGCTTCTAGGCGGAGGCGTGGTCCAGAACAAGCGTCTGCAGCGCATGGTGCAGGATATGGCGGAAGCGCGCGGCGCCCGCATGTTCGTTCCCGACCGGACGCTGTGCATGGACAACGGAGCCATGATCGCCTGGACCGGTCTGGTGATGCACGAAGCCGGGATAGACCATCCTATGGAAACGACCACGGTCGATCAGCGCTTCCGCACCGATCAGGTCGAGGTCACTTGGCGCTGACCCGGTTCATCTGTCTTGCTATGATGGCGTCAAGCGCCTGAAGGAAATCGATGTCCTTCCCCAGCGGTATGGTTGCGCCACTGGCGATGTTATGACCGCCGCCCACGCCGCCCACGGAAGCGGCAGCGTCCCGCATGGCCACGGACAGGTCCAGACCGTCCTTGTCCACCAATTTCCTCGTTCCGCGCGAGGACACCTTGAACTCCTTGTCCATTCGTGTGAGACAGATGGTAGCCTTGTCCTGGTCGCCCACCCACTGCATCATCAGTCCACACAGCTCGCTCGACACCTCCTTGTGCGGCGATTCGAAGTGCTGGATGGCGATCTCCTTGGACAATCCGCGCTCCGCTGTACGCTTCGCCGCGTCCAACAGCATCTCGTCATATTCCTTGACCAAGGATTCGGCGCGCTCCCTGGCCTCCTTCTCACCGAGAAGCATGGCCAGTCCAAGAGCGGTCTCGTCCACCCGCCCGCAGGCGTTGATCAGTCTTGTTAATAGGTATGCCCGGGAGTTGTCCTGGGGGAAAAAGTAGTCGGGAGCCATCTCATCCTCAAGGCTTCCGAGCGAACATCCCTGCTCCAGCAGGCGCAAGGAGATGAGGGACGACAGGCGTCTCCTTCCCCCTTCGTCAAGACCGTCCCAGGTGCTCTCCGCTCTAACATTGGCTTCTTGAAGCAGCCTGGCGATACCCTGCGGATCTCCGCTCACCCCTCTTATGAATGGGTGCGTGGATCGCATAAGTCCGTCGCCGACCGGTCCCGGTGGAAGCAGCGATCCTTTCTTTTCATGCACCAGGTTCCGCTTGCTCCCCTCGTTGAAGAGGTGAGCGTTCACTCCGCTCAGCCCTTGCATGTGCTGGCGGTCTCCGACCATTCCGGCGAAGGCCAGCGGCAGCAGGTCCCAATTGGTCTCGTCGACAGTGACCGCCAAGAGCATCGATAGCGTGCTGGCGCAGGCGTAGCGCGCGCCATCCACCTTGAATACCGACGGGTTCAGGTGCATGACCTTCTCGGAGTCCTTCTCCGGGTGATGGTGGTCGAGAACGATGACCTTGGTCCCCAGCGATTCCAGGGCCGTAAGGTTGCTGGAGCCCATGTCGGCCACGATGAGCAGGTCGACGCCGGTAACCAGGCTGGCCTGGATGGCCGAAAGGTCGAAGCTCTTCAGGTTGGTGGTCTGTGAACCCTTTCCGGCCCGGACCAGCATGGACGTGAGAACGCTGGCGGCACCTATGCCGTCGGCGTCGTTATGAGAAAAAACACGAGCCTCGGTGCATTCGCGCACCGCGGCCGCGGCTGAGGAAAATCGAACTAAGAGGTTTTCCGGAAGGACGCTGGCGTCCATGTCCTACTCACTCGATGAGCAGCTCGGCGTTCTTCAGGGAGTAGTTCCAGTCGGCGGGCAGGATGTCCTTCCGCTTGTAGTACTTGACCAAGCGTCTGATCTTGGACTCCACGAGCTGAAGTCCGCGGCGGTTGGAATAGTCCCCGCGGTTGCCGTTCTGAACATGCAGGTTCAGGTTGATAGCCTTCCTCATCAGGGCCATCAGGTCCTCTGGAAGCTTGGGGGTAAGGTCGTTCTCCTTCAGGATCTCCAGAACGGTCTTGCCGGTGGCCAGCCTTACGCCGGGCACAGCGTGCTGGTCCCTCAGGACCATGCCGATCTTGGAGGTGGTCATGCCTTCCTTCCCTAGCTTGACCACCATCTCGATTATCTCGTCGTTTGACAGCGGGACCCACTCGGGGTTCTCGGTCAGCAGGGGCCTCCTAGAACGGGAGGAACCCCTTCTCCTGGCGTGCATTCTTGCCATGTGAACATCATCCTATGTTGATACTGTAAATGATTTACTTCGTTGGTGGCGGCGAAGTGACCGTCTATTTCACTCTTACTATTTAAGAGTTAGACCCTTCCCCAGCTTGTTCCGCACGGCTTCCCTGGCCCAGGCGATCTGCTCCCGGTACTCGCACTCCGGGAAGGCCAGGTTCTGCGGCAGCTCGTCCATCAGCTCCCAGCCCATCTCCCCCTCCTCGACCTCCCTGCCGAGCACGCCGGCGAACACCACCACCGGCCCCATGGGCCAGCAGTCGAGCACTTCCAGTTCGAATCCGCACTCCTCCCGGAACTCCCGCTTTATCCCGTCCAGAGGGGTCTCGAACTCCTCCAGCTTGCCGCCGGGCATCTCCCATCCTCCCCGCTTGGGATTGTAGACCATGAGATAGCGGTCCCCCTGGAAACCTATGGCATAGACGTTGGGCAGTTTGATCACCGCTTCATTTGTAACGTTTCCGAGAGGGGCTATCCCTATTTATCCGATTCCCGTATCCNNTGGACGCGATGTATGGCGAGACGACCATCGACCCACCGCCCCTCGAGCAGTTCCGTCTGCCCCGGGCCGCGTCCCTCGTCGCCTGGTTGGACGGGATGCCCATCGGCTGCGGGGCCATCGCCACTATGAACGAAAGCACCGCGCACGTCAAACGCGTTTTCGTCAGGTCCAGAGGGAACGGGTTCGGCCGTCGGACAATGGATGCACTGTAAAAAATGGCCGTTGAGCTTGGTCATTCCCTACCGTTCCTGGAAACGGCCGATGAGCAGCTGGAGGCCGTCAGTATGTACACGATCCTGGGATACGAGCGCGTGCCGTGCACCGGTAGGATTCCCCGTACGGAGCGCAGCATCGGCTTTGAGAAAAGGCTCTGATCATCTCTCCACGACGATCATGGCGTGGTCCTTCTCGAACGGCTCCAGATCCACGATCTCGATGACCTTGAAACCCTCTTTCCTAAGGTAGTTGGCAGCGTCATGGAAGACATCGCGCGGCTCCCGGGTCACGTCCTCCGAGCGAGCTTTGACGGCCAGCATGCCGTAGGGAGCGGAGAAGCGTTTCATAGCTTTAGCGAACATCCCGGCCTGGTTCTTCTGGGCCACGTCCTGATACACAACGTCCGCCTTTTCCACCAGGAACGCCAGGTCGTCCGGCTTGGTGGCGTCGCCCAGGATGGGCATCATGTTCGGGCGTTCCTCGCATACCCCCACGAGATCGCGGAACATGCGCGGTGATATCTCGACCGCGTACACCCGGCCCTGAGGCACGATGTCCGAGACGTGGGAGGGCGTGGTGCCGCTCGACGCGCCCAGGTAAAGCACGTGCGAGTCCGGCTTGAACGGGAAGGACGAACCGCCCTTACGAATGAACGCGCCGAGCTTGCTGCGGTCCGGTGACCATTCCCGGTACTCCTCGTCCTCCTGGGAGAAAAGGCGCTCACCGTACACGCGCTTGCCAGGGGCGAGGTTCCTGGTCAGGATCATGTCCCCGGAGCGGAACACCCCCTGGAACTGAGATGGCAATATGCGCAGCTTGGCCTCGCCCATGTTCCTGCCATGACCGACAAAATATTAAGCGTTTCACCGTCATCATTTCCCCATGGCGGGGGCGGAGGAGGCCAAGAGCATACAGGAGATCACTGAGCGGATCGCTCAGCTAGAGCCCTCCGCCAGGTCTCCGTGCCGTATTCGCAATTGACCGCCTAGCTGACCACCTTCCAAAGCACCG
>DUJZ01000083.1 GCA_013329565.1 Methanomassiliicoccales archaeon | reverse complement strand
ACAGGTAGAGGGGTCCTTAAGCACGCCATGAACGTGTATTCCGGACTCGTGGGCGAAGGCGTTGTTGCCTACAATGGCCTTGGTGTCCGGGACGGGTACGCCGGTCATTCTCGCCACGGCGCGCGAAGTCATTCCCAGCTTCCGTGTGTCCACGTTCGTCCGGACGTTAAGTAAGGCCAGCAGGCTCATGACGACCTCCTCCAGAGCGGCGTTGCCTGCTCGCTCCCCGAGGCCGTTCACGCAAACGTGAACTTGCCGGGCACCCTTGCGCACCGCGGCCATGGAGTTCGCCACCGCAAGACCGAAGTCATCGTGGCAATGGATCGACAGCGGCACCTTGGTCACCTTCATGACCTCGGAGACCAGGTATTCCATGGCCGCCGGGGATATGGTCCCCACGGTGTCCGGCAGGTTTATCTTGTGAACGCCAGCTTCCTGAACGGCGACGTGCATCTCCTTCAGAAAATCAAGCTCGGTGCGGGTGCCGTCCTCGCATGAGAATTCCACGATTACGCCGCGGGAGCGGGCGTACTCGACGGCATCCACCGCCCTGGCCTTCACCTGCTCCCGGGTCATCTTGAGCTTGTTCTTCATGTGACCTTCAGATGTGGCGATGAAGGCGTGCACGTAGTCCACACCGTTGTCGACCGCCGCATCGATGTCCTCCCTGGAGCAGCGGGCGAGGCCGCAGACCTTGGCCCTCAGCTTCAACGAGCTGATCTTGCGTATGGCCTCCTGCTCCCCTTTGGAAGTCCTCGGGAAACCGGCCTCGATGACGTCCACGCCAAGGTCGTCCAGCAGCTGAGCTATCCGGACCTTGTCGTCCATGGACAACGCCACTCCCGGAGTCTGCTCCCCGTCCCGCAGGGTGGTGTCCAGTATCTCCACGCGATCGGGGGTGCAGGGGTCCAATGCCAAGCGATTGAAGTGACTGGTGAATATCCTGTCCTTCTCTTGCCCGCCATGGGCGCTGGAGTCCTGACTGTACGGCGTTCGAAGCTCGGTCATGATAACCAACTCTCACATCCAAGGTCGCAGCGATGAGCCGATTTAAGCACGCAAAAGACCGTGTCCGTCCACGATAATGATGCTCATCGTCATACCTCGTATGTAGTTGAGGGGAACTAGAAGCATATTATATAATCATTGCTAAGGTCTGACACGGCTCAAACGCCGCGCCTCTCGCCCCAGATCAGCTTGTGCAGCTGAGGCAGAACCCTTACCTCGAGCTTATGTTCTAGGACGAACTCCACTACCGGAGCCAGCGTGAGACCGCCCACCGGGGTGAGGATCGCCGGACAGTTCGGTCCGTGCTTTCGAAGGACCTCCTCGGCCCTTTCCAGATCTTCCCTGTCGGCCACCACGAACTTCAGCTGGTCCTTGGGCCTCAGATGCTCGAGGTTCTCCATGAGCATCCGGTGCTCCATGCCGGAGGACGGGCACTTGTAGTCCATGCTGACCATCAGCTCCGGTTCGTCGGGCAAACCAGCGATGGACAGTGAACCGTTGGTCTCCAGGGATACGTGCTTGCCTTCCTCCAGCAGCCGGGAGATGAGCTCGGGCGTCTCCTCGTGCCATAACGGTTCCCCGCCTGTTAGGCAGACATGCTTGGTGCGGTAGCTGTTGACACCGGCGAGAACCTCGTCCACGGACATCTCCGATCCGCCCTCCTCGGCGTAGCGCGTATCGCACCATCGGCAATCGAGATTGCAGCCGCTGAGGCGGACGAATACCGTAGGCAACCCCATGGTCCTCCCTTCACCTTGAATGGATAGGAACATCTCGTTGACAAGCATCCTCAGCCCTCGTAGGGCACCGGATCCCTGACCCCGGCCTCCTTGAAGCCCTTCAACCGGAGAACGCAGGAGTCGCAGTGGCCGCAGGCCTTCTCGCCGCCGCGGTAGCAGCTCCAGGTGAGATGGAGGGGAGCTTCCAGCTTCATACCTAACTTCACGATCTCCGCTTTGGTCTTCTTCAGGATGGGGTGCTCGATGCGGACAGGATGACCGAGCACTCCCCTCTTCGTCCCGACCTCCAGCATGCTCTCGAACGCTTGGAAGAACTCCGGACGGCAGTCCGGGTAGCCGCTGTAATCGATGGCGTTGGCCCCGATGAAGACGGCGCTTGCGTCGACCGATTCGGCCAGTCCGGCGGCCAAGCTCAGGAACACGATGTTCCTGGCCGGAACGTACGTATCCGGAATGTCGTACCCGATCTCATCCAGTTTCCTGTCGGGAACGGGAATGGACTCGTCGGTGAGTGCGCTGCGGAACCCGGTGAGCGGGAACTCCATTACGATGTGCGGCACCTTGTAGTGGGCGGCGACTGCCCTAGCGGCGTCCAGCTCCCTCTTGTGCCTCTGACCGTAGTTGATGGTGAGGGCGGTGATCTCGTACCCTTGATGTAGAGCATAAGCCAGAGTGACCGTCGAATCCAGACCTCCGGAGAGCAAGCAGATGGCCTTCATTTCCTTCCCCCCAGATCCTTGCCTACCCAGGCGCTCTGCCCCAGCTCCTCGTGGACCCCCACCTCGATCTCCTTGACGTTGGACGGGAAGTCCACGTTGTCGAGTACCTTGCCAAGAATGAAATGGCATAGCTCTTCGGCGCTGCTCTCCTCGGTCGGCAGAAGCACCACGTCCCCCCTGGGCAATGAGTACTTCTTCTTGTCGGCCGTTATCAGGACCTCATCTCCCAGGGTCAAAGAGATCTTCTTGGAGTTGGCTGGAATCAGAACGCGATGGTCCAGCTCCTCGGCGATAGCCCGCAGCTCCTTCTTCAGGGGAATGAAGTCCATGACCATGCCGTCCTTCCCCATGTCCCCGTGCAGCTTCATGCTCACCACGTACGTGTGCCCGTGCAGGCGCCCGCACTTGCTGTGTCCAGCTATGAAATGGCAGGCGGAGAACCTGATCCCCGCGAACTCACCGTCTATCTCCAATCTCATGTTATCTCCCCCTCTCTATTGTCCCAGTACTCAATAATCATTTTCCCTGGTGGACCAGGGCCGAGGCCAGGGCGATGGAGTCGGCGTAGCACCTCTTGGCCCTCGATGTATCGATGAAGACATTTCCCAGGTTCAGTATCGGGGCGCCCATGGACACGCAACCGTCCACCAGGTGCATCGTCCGGAATATGATGTTGCCGCTGATGCCGTCCGGGGCTATGACCAGGTTCTTGTTTCGCACCGCCTCCTCGATCAGTATCTGGCAGTGCTTGACGTCGAAGCCCTCATTCCTGGCAAGCCGCTCCACCTCGATGGCTTCATGTATCGTCCGGTCCACCTCGGCGCTCCTGCCGATGTCGCCCAGCCGGCCGCCGGAGAGCACCCCGGCCTCCATACCGATGCCCAGCTGGCGGAACAGGGGGGCGGAGCATCGTATGAACTCCAGTTTCCGTTCCACGCCCCATCCTTCATCGACGCCGACCGGAGCCAGGAAGAACATGCGACCGCCCTTGGGTTGCATCAGGGCCGCCCGCATGAGGTGGTCCAGGGAGAACTGGGCCTTAATCTCGGCCATGGCCCTGTTCGCGCTAAGGTCCCCGCGCACCACCGCGTCCACCTCGCCGCTGCGAAGTGCGGCGATCATTTTCTCGGCGGAATCGAAGGTCGCCACACGAGCGTAGCCGTTCTTCTCGGCGTCGCGGACGCTCCTCAGAACCTTGCGAGAATCCTCCCCCAGTCCGATGCCCACCGTGGCGTGGTTGGCCACGGCCATTTGGAATATGTGCTCGGGCGTCAGCATCGAAGGGTGATTCGCCCCAACCGATATATTAGCTTCACCGGGACACGCCTGCAGCGTTCAGGCCATCCTTCCCCTCAGCCGCTCCTGGAACTTCCCCTCGTCCTCATAGCGGTAGATGTGCTTCGGTTTCAGTTGCCCCAGCGACCGGCCGGCCTTGGCCCGCTCGTCGATCTCGGATTGCACGTGAACGTACGCCGAAGGCTTGGCCACCATTATCTGCAGGCGGTCCAGGTCCCGCCCCATTTTGAGCGTCCCAAGCAGGTCGTTGCACTCATTGAGCAGCTTCTTCTCCACCAGGCGGCGGAAGGCTTCCTCGTCCTCCACCGGGTTCTCCGGAATGATCAGGAACACCAGCCTTGACGGACGGCCACCGACGTCGTACAGCTCCCACCACCGCACGTTGTCGGAACGCTGCAACGCTTCCTGGATATGCCGAGAGTATATCTTGCACCCGAGGTAGTTGCCGCTCTCGTCCTGGGCCTCGAAGTCCAGGGTGTCCACCGAACGGCCCATGACCCGGATGGAAGGCGAGACGACATGACGGACGCCGCCCTCCATCACGATCTCGGTGGAGCAGAGAGGATCGACCACCTCTATCAGGTCCCCGGTAGCGTAACGGAGGAGGGGCAGGCATTCTCCGGGGCGGCTGATGATCAGCTCCCCGGTCATCCCGGCCTCCCACTCCGACCACGGAACGGCCTTCAGCGGCGCCCTTTCCTCCTTGGACCTCTGGACATCATGGGGGTCGGCGAGCTCGGCGATCACTCCTGGCAAGAACAACTGCAGACCATTCTGACCCGGTGAGTATTGAGAGGCGATCAGGGGGCATTCGGTGCTTCCCAGGACGTCGAACGCCTTCATGTCCGGATAGAACTCCTTGAGCGAATCCATATAGGGGCTGAGCGGCTCTGCGTAGGTTATGGCGAGCCTAACCGCCCTGAGGTTCTCCCTAAGCCGGCCCATATCCATTCCGGCCAGCATCAAACTGGCAGCGAGCTTGGCCACCGGCCCCGGCAGATGGTAATTGTTCCGGGCCGCCCTCTCGATCATACTTCGGAAATAGCCCTCCTCGTTGGCGATGCACCCCAGAACGTGGAGCAGTAGCGGGGTCCCGGCCATGATGTCGAACGGTTTGGAGCGGGAGGCCTTGGAGACCGCCTTGCGCAGGTCGGTGTCCTGGGCCAGTAGTGTGGACAGGAAATCGGCTCCCAGCACCTTGCTGGCGTTGTGCAGCGTTGGCCCGGACACCAGGGGCTCTTCTCCGGCGATGCTCCACCCGGTCATGCCCTGTCGCACGCCTACCATGTAACCGAAGAGAGCGTAGCTATGGGCCATCCACTCGATGTCCTTGGCGCTGTAATAGATGCGCTTGGATATCCCGGTGTAACCGGAGGTGTGATAATAACGATCGGCGGGGACCAGCAGCGAACCTTCCACCCCGTGGGTCTTGAAGCTCTCGTCCAGGCGATCGTAGCCGATGGCCGGCAGCTTCTGCAGGTCGTCCCAGGAATTGACGTCCGGCAGGTCCGGCCCGTATACCGGAGAGGCCTTCGCCCGTTCCACCTCTTTTTTCAAGAGATCCAGGTGCATTCTCTCGAAATCGGCTGGGCTCATGGATAGGAAAAGTTCGGTCTCGCCTACCAGCGTAGACGCATCGTTCGGCGATGTCCGCACGTTCATCCTCAACAAATTGGATATATAAAATCTAGTCGGGAGTTTCACCGGACAATATCTGATCGAACCGGTACTCGTCCATGTCCCGAAGCCCCAGCACCATCTCCATCTCCCATGGAGTGAGCAGGGGGATGGGGTAATGCGGACCGTCGTCTATCGCCAGACGCGGACAGGCGGTGCTCACCGCCGCCTCCGCCCGGTAGGGCAGCAGCGCCTCCGCCCTGACCTCGTTGAGCTGGACGATGTCCGCCCTCATTCCTTTATTACGGAGAACGTCCCGGCACCTCACCGCTAGCTCGTATCTCCTCTGACCTGGCTTGTCGCACAGCAGCACCAGCCAATCCTTGGCGTCCAAGGCCTTGGCCATCGCTGCGTACCTCTGCCTGATCACCTTCTCCCTGGCCTCGGAGATATCGTCCACCGCTCCCCGATAGGGGTCGATGCACAGGACCGGAAGTCCGGTCCCGAGCGAGACGGCGAGAGGGTGGAAGTATCCGCTCCCCAGGAAGATGTACTGCTCCACCTCCTTCATGACACTGAGCGCAGAGGTGATGTTGCAGCCTAGCACCTGGCCTGGAAGGGCGATCCGGGAATCCCCGTTGCCGACGAGGGCGGTCCGCCCCGCAGAGCCCAGGGCGCTCTGCACCGACGGAAGAAGATGAACGTGCTGGGCGGTGGCCACCAGCCCCACGTTCGCCTTTATCTTGTCCATGTTCATCGACAAGGCGTCCACGGGATCGAAATCCATGCGAACCTCCAGGAAGACCGTCGGGATGCTCGGCCGAAGGTCGGGAATGGGCGCGTGGCCGACGTGCACCAGCAGGTCCAATCCTTTCAGGGACCTCAGGTCGCAGGCCCCGTAGCAGGGATCGCCCAGGATGATCACCTGACAGCCAGTGGCCACCTCCAGCCCGTTGGCGAAGTCCCTGGCCTTGGTCTTCAGCCCTTCGGGCATCTGCAGACCTACGAGCTTGGCCTTCCTCGAAAGGACCTCGGATATCGCTCTATCCAGCTGAAGGTCCATGTTCACACCCCGCCTTCTTCCGGTTCGGACCCGGTATCGTCCTCGGCCTCGGCGATTCGCCCGTTGCGTTTGTCGTGGATCTCCATGTAGAACGCACCTATCGACGCCAGGACCGTGGACAATAGAACCACGACGACCGTCACCCCGAGTATGGCCGTGGCCGTCTCGTTGCTGAACACCAGAGGGTAGGAGAATGGGATGGCGGCCATTACCGCCGCCGCCAGACCACGGGGCATCATGTAGAACAGCCCCATCTCGTCGCTAGCGTCCAGGCCTATGTACCTGTCGGCCAGCAGCAGGGATATGTAGCGGGCGACGAGCAAACCGAAGAACACGATCAGACCGAGAAGGATGTACCACGCGGTAAAATGTATGGTGGTTATGACCAGCCCCAGGTAAACGAAGAATACTGTACGGATCAGGAATGCTATCTCATCATGGAAGCGCTTGACCCTGTCTCCCAGGGCGAACTTCTCGCCCTTCTGCCCCAGCACCTTCGATATCTCGTCCCAGTTCCCGATGGTGAGACCAAAGACCAGCACGGCGATCGCCCCGCCGCCAGCCTTGTCCACCAGGAAGTTGGTTACGGAGAACACCACCAGCATGGCGGCTATGGTGATCATGTAGGAGAAGGGCTGCCTGCTCAGACGCTGCAGGATCTTGATCCAGATTATGCCGGAGATTATCCCGATCATGGTGGAGATCATGAACGAGCTGACCAGGAGCTCCACCGCGCCCATGATGGACGCCGTCTCCTGGCTCATGAAGACTATGAGCGAGGTCGCCACCACGATCACCAGCACGTCGGTGATGGCCGATTCCAGGGTGAGGACCATCTTGAGGTTCTTGGAAATATTCAGACCGGATAGTATCGGTATGACGATGGCGCCGCTGGTCCCTCCGACGATGGCCCCGAGCAGGAGGCAGGTCTCCAGGCTCCAGTCGGTGAGGAGGCTCAGGATGAGGCCGGTTATGAGCATGGAGGCCACGAAGGCGATGACCGTCTGGATCAATGATTTGCTGAACGATCTGACGACGTCCCCGATGGCTAGGTCCATCCCGGCCTGGAACATTATGATGGCCAGAGCCGCCGCGGCCACGTAAGGCGTAATTGCCTCGATGCCCTGGGCCGCCTCGGAATTGATAAGGCCGATGCCCCCCGGGCCGAGGATCATGCCGAGCACCATCAGGATCAGTACGTCGGGGGCCTTGAACCGGCGGAATAGGTAGTTGGAGATGAAACCCATGAAGATGACGGCCCCGACGGCCAGGAACAGAGTGTCAGAGTCCAAACTACACCTCGACGTGTAAAACGGTCATGGATAAATAATGCATGCAGAAAAGTGAATAGAAAGAAGAGATTTGGAGTTGGGGTTTCACTTCACCAGCTCAGCGCCCTTCTCCACCTCGATGAAGCATGGGGTGGGCAGCTTGAGGGAAGCCTTCCACAGGGCCTCCTTGGCGCTGTTGAAGTTGGAGGCGGGCACCCTTATGGTGAGGACGACCTGACCGGCGTGAACGCGGGCAGCGGTGCCTATGTTCTTGCCGAAAGAGTTCCTCATGCCGCTCGAGATACGGTCGGCACCGGCGCCAGTGGCGAGCTTGTTCTCCCTGAGCACATGGTGCGGATATATCCTGAACTTCAGGTGATAGTTGCCGCCAGGGGTCTTGGACATCACCCTGTTGGCGGCGATACGGGCGGCCTCCATGGCGGTGTGCCTGATCTGACAGGTCTCCTTGACCTTCATGTTGATGGTGATCGGGAAGTCCCCGTTGGTGACCCCCAGATCGAAAGTGTTGATCCTCAGGGCTGGAACTCCACCCATGTACTCCCTGCGGGTGTAGGCCTGTCCCGTGAGCCTCCTGTACATCCTTGCCGGCTTTCTGGCCATATCATATCACCTGTAATCTATCAATGCGACGGGATGGCTACATTCATATTTTCCTATATAAGGCTGATGGATGTGAAGATTAGCCATATCACGCTGACCAGAGGGAAAAGCTACTTGCATATGAGGATATCTGTCAGAAGATGCGTGTTCTCCACGAGGTCATGACGGAGGAGGGGCTGGACCTCATCGGCCCGCTGTGGCTGGAACTTAGGCAGATGCACCGTGCCAGGTCGATCCATTTCAAGAGCGCATTGGGATCAAAGAGCTTCGAAGAACGAAGGGAGGAGCTTCTGGAAAAGGCGGCCGGCGGACTGATGAGGGTCGAGCTGGCCAGGAACGATGATGGATGGGTGGTAGGATACTGCGTCTCCAGCGTTGGTCCGGACATGACCGGGGAGGTGGACTCCGTATTCGTGACCGCCGCCTACCGGCGAACAGGGATCGGTACCTCCCTGATGGAGGGAGCGCTTCGATGGATGGAGGGTCTGGGAGTGAAACGCAAGGTCCTTCTGGCCATCGTAGGCAATGAAGAGGTCCACGCTTTCTACGCCCGTTTCGGCTTCCTGCCCAAGAGCGTGCTGTTGGAGCAGGTTCAGCAGACTGGCGGGACGCGAGGTTCGGACAAACCTATTTAACGAGATGGCATTATCGCACCTGAAGGAGAATCCCTTGAGCAGGAAGAAGGTGTCGAACAACCAGGTCCGGGGGATCGCCCGCAAGAGGATGGACATCCTGGTCCGGCTGTCGGAGAAGGAGGCCCTGA
>DUJZ01000181.1 GCA_013329565.1 Methanomassiliicoccales archaeon | reverse complement strand
GGAAGTCGGCCTTGCACTCGTGCGCGGCCTTCATGACTTTATCCAGGTTGTCGTTGGTCGCTTCCCCGGCGTTCACGATCTGGACCTCGTAGCCGTTGGCGACGAGCCCGTCCCGAACGGCGTTGCCGGCCACCTTCATGGTCTTGTCGCCGGTGACGATGAGGGCGGTGCCGCTGAGCCCGAATTCCTTGCACGAATCGGGAACCGTGCCTATGACGTCGTGACCCGCCAGAACCTGCCTCGGAAAAAGCATCGAGCGAGCCTTGGTGAAATCTCCATCGTCCAATCCAAGCACCCTGGTGGCGCCTATTATCTCGATAGCAGTTTTTGAAGTTATCGGTATTCTGGCAACGGTTCGCGATGCTGGCCTATTGCCCGCGCATGCGCTTCAACGCCTCCCGGAAACCCGCCCCGCCGTTAAGATGCCCGTCCCAAACCTCCAGAAGAACGGGCAATCCCCTGAGATATGGAAGGAAGGTCATGTCGATCTCCCCGTCCCCGATCATGACGCCCTCCACGTCCGGACGGCGAGCGTCCGAAAGGTGAACGTGGCGGACCGCCTCGCCAAGCTCCTGGAACATGGCCCGGACGTTGGCGTTGCCATCATCCGTGACGCCCAGATAAGCGTGGGACACGTCCACGGTGAATCCGGCCACCAGATCGTCCACCAGCTTCATTTCCTGCGGAGTTCTCATCAGGTTCGAACACAGCGTCCGTCCGCGGTGATGGTAGTGCAACGGCATGTTCTCCAGCCAGGTATAATCAGGAAGCGCGTCCAGCGACGTCCGCAAACTGGCCATCATCTCGGAGGTGTCGTTATTCGGCGTATCCGTGATGCCGCCGGGGTGTATGACCACCGGGCGAGCCGTACCCTCTCCGGCCTTGGTGACCTCCCGTACGCGGCGCACGCTCGCCTCCCTCCAGGACGCATCGGTGGAACCGAGGTCCAGCATCCTTCCGTCGGGCAGCTCTTCGGGAGCGTGCAATATCAGCTCCCCGTCGAAGCTGTCGCAGAATCCCCTTATCTGCGATAACCCGTCCGTCGGAAGTACAAGAAGCTCCAGGAAGTCCACCTTCAGGGCGGAGACGATCTCGTGGTCCCGGAGGGTGGCCATGGCTCCCAGGCGCATGGGGGAGTTCATGAACGGTGAACGCGATCGGTCTAAATAAGGAAGGTGACAGAAAAAGAGGCCCGCCAAGGGATGCAAGGTGGAATGTTACTATTCTTTAGGAGGAGAATAGTGGGGGGTCCCTTGCACGGGTCCTCTCTGAGCGAAGGAATTATGATTGACTATATAATAATAGCGATTCATATGAGCATTGTCCCGATGGATATGTATTCATTTCAAAATATTGTGCATCATCAGTGCTGGATAATTTAATAATTACCGATTTATAGCAGCGTTGGGCGACTCAATTTATGGAAAAATATTCTTATCGGACATCTGCGAACGACGAACCACATCTACGACACACGTTTTTCCTTTCGTCCAACGTTCAGAGGGAATAATTCATAACCGAACAATCGATAATGTTCTGGAAGGAACAGGGGTGCATAGTTCAGCATGAGTTCAGGAGAGGGAAGAGGGGCGTTGGGCGATCGCGTAGGCCGGACCATCATCTGCACGTTGGACCTCAACGGCCGACTGAAATACTACAACCGCACGGTCGAGGCGCTCCTGGCCACCGACGAGTCGCGCCTCCTGGGCACCACATTGATCTCACTTTTACAGAACGGGACAGCTCCGGCTATCGATGCTGCGTTGCAGGAATGCCTGCGCGGCAAGAGCAACCGTGAACGTCTGGCAATGGATCTGGGCCAGGCGAGCTTCATGGTCTCCATGACCCCGGTGAAGGAAAGGGAGGAGATAGTCGGAGTAAGCCTGATAGGCTTCCTGATGGACGACGACAAGCGCGAACTGACCCTGGACCTGGTCATGGACGTCCTGCAGGACCACGACCTCCTGGTGATGGTGTATTCACGCGACGGAGAGATGATCAGCACCAACTCCCCTTTCCAGAGGTTCCTGGAAGTGGACCGGGACGTCCTGGAGGGAAAGGAGATCTCGTTCGTTCTCCACGGGGACGAGGAAGATTCCAGGAAGGTCGTCAAGGCGTTGGTTCAACCCGACCTGCCGTCGTTCGTGACCCTGTCGATGAAGGTCCAGGGACGCCCGGCCAAGCTCACCTGGTCTCTGCACCCGTTCCTGCGGGACGGAAAGGACCTGGTGCTGGCGGTGGCCGACCCGCCCATGCTGCGCGGCCGCCTGGGTCCTGGCAACGATGCCCTGATGTTCCTCGCCGAATCTTCCACCGGCATGATATCCGAGGGCAATCCCAACGAGGTGCTGCAGAGCGAGCTCGACAACCTCCTGAGAAGGGAGGGCTTGGACTTCGTCGTAATGCGCTTGCTGGGCTGGGACGGACGGCCACAGCTGTTCTGCTCCGGCATAGACTTCAAGCAAGCCCGAGAGCTTTTCGAGACCCAGGTGGGCGACAGCTCTTTGGCGGTGAAGATGGCCAAGGGGGAGAGCTGCACCTGCTCGGCCCTGAACGCGGATCGCTGCCAAGCGACCAACGAACTGGGCTTCCAATCGTTGGTCTGCCTGCCGTTGCGCTTCCGGGGCGATTACGTCGGTGCCGGGCTGTTCGGAAACAGAGCGCCAATCGAGGACCTGGAGACCCGGAAACTGACGTTGCAGATGTTCTCGAACCAGATGGTCATGATCTACTTCTACTCCCTGCTGAACCAGCACCACCAGAGGGTCGGCTCGGAGTTCCAGACGCTGTTCGAGATATCCCGGCTCGTCTCCAGCACCCTGGATTACCGCGAGGTACTGGACATAATCCTGTCCAAGGCCAAGGAGCTGGTGGAGAGCGACAACTGCATCATCTACGGCTTCGACCGCGACGGGACCCGTTTAGTTCCTCTGACATACCTGAGCAGGTACGAGGTGGACCCGGAAGCGTTCACCATCAACGTGGGCGAGGGGATCACCGGCGACGTCGCCCGAACTGGAAAAGGGGAACTGGTGGAGAGGGCCGACCTGGACGAGAGGGCCAAGCAGGTGGATGGCACTCCGGAGGAGCCTTCCTCGCTCATCTGCGTGCCCCTCAAGATAGGCGACGAGATGCTCGGCGTTATGACCCTGGAGAAGGTACCGGGAAAACCGTTCACCCAGGACGAGTACCGGCTCATGGAGCTTTACTCGTTGCACGCGGCCATGGCCCTCAAGAACTCCGGCCGCTTCCAGGACATCAAGTCCAAGGTCTCCGCCCAGAAGATATACAACATCCTGCTGACGCACGACGTCGCCAACTACAACGTCCCGATACACGGTTTCCTGGAGATGCTGATCAAGGATCCCAAGCTGGACGAGAGGCAGCGCCGCTACGTGAAGAGCGCCCTGGCGCAATCGCAGAACATCTCCGACCTGATCACCGACGTCCGCAAGCTGTGGAACATCCTGGAGTCGGACGCCAACGCCGAGCTGATGCCAGTGGACATAATTCCACTGTTGAACGACATCGTTCGAGAAATAAAAACATCCTACCTGTTCTCCGACATCCCCTTGGAGCTTCAATACCCGGAAGGCACCGCCCTGGTCCTGGCCGATCCGCTGGTCCGTGACGTGTTCTACAACGTCATCAACAACTCCGCCAAGTACGGCGACATGAACAAGGTGGAGGTCGTCGTGCGCCCGGACCACATCAGCGACGCCGACTACTGGAGGGTAGAGGTCCGGGACCGGGGGAAGGGAATACCGGAGGAGCGCAAGCCGCAGCTCTTCCAGAGGTTCGAGAACCTGGACACCGGCATGGCGACGGAGAGCCATGGGCTCGGGCTGTCGGTCGTCAAAGCGCTCGTGGACCGCTACCAGGGCAAGGTATGGGTGGAGGACCGGATCAAGGGCGATCCCAGCAAGGGTTCGATGTTCGTTATCATGCTGCCGAAGGCACCATAACGATATATATCCAGGAATATTAAACGGGGTGAGGGTGGTTCGATGAGCGGAATAGCCAGGGTCTCCGTGCTGATGGTGGAGGACAATGCGGACCACACCGAGCTATGCAAGGAGCACCTCTCCCCCGAAGAGTTCGAGCTGTTCGTGGCCCGCTCGGGATCCGAAGCTTTGGTCATGTCCAAGGAACGTCCTTACGACGTCGTTCTTCTCGATTATCTGCTTCCGGACACCAACGGCATGGACCTGCTTCCGCGGATCAAGGAGTTCCAGCCCAACGCCCTGATCCTCTTCGTCAGCGCCGTCGACGATCCGAACCTCAGCTACCAGGCCATACGCGCCGGGGCGTCCGACTACGTGATCAAGGACTTCGGCTACTTCAAGAACCTCAAGGGTCGCATCCGAGAGGCGCTCGAGGAATGACGCTCGTCGTCGGTCTGAACGGCTCCCCGCGCCGGAACGGCAATTCCGCCAGGCTTCTGGACGAGGCGCTTCGCGCCGCCCAAGGGGAAGGAGCGTCCGTCAGCCGCTTCGATCTCGCTTTTATGAACGTCTCCCCGTGCAAGGCCTGCGAGGACTGCTTCGTCGACGGGGAGTGCATCATCCAGGACGACATGGATAGATTGTACGAAGCATTGGAGGAGGCCGACGCGGTCATCGTGGCCTCGCCCATTTACTTTTCAGGAATGAGCTCCTACGCCAAGATGGCCGTGGACCGCTGCCAGGTGCTCTGGGCCAGGCGGAAGGTCTTGAAGGTCGATAGGAAGCCCGGCACCGGGGCGATGGTCCTGACCGCCGCGCAGCCGGACGCCAAGTTCGACAACGCCGTCTCGGAGCTAAGGGCGTTCCTCATCGGGATCGGGATCGCTCCCGGGGAAGTTCTCAAGGTGGCCGGAGCGGACGGCCCTTCGTTCGCCGCCGATCACCTGGACGTTCTGGCCAAAGCGCGGGACCTCGGAGCGAACCTGGTCAGTTCCATCTCCGGTCCATGATCCGCAGCCGGCGGCGCATCCAGAGGAACATCCCTATCGCCAGTACGGTGGCGGATATCAGTCCTATGATCGGAATGGCCTCATGGTCCCAGACCTCGCCGGCGACCGCGAAACCGTTGAAGAGCCCATGCAGAACGACCGCCGCGAGATAATAAGGAAGATATCCAGTGCGCAGCCCCCTCGCCCCGTTCAGGTACTTTCTCGCTATCCCGTAACCGAGGACGGCGGAAGCGGAGGCGTGCAGCAGGGTGGAGGCCACCGCCCTGGTCAAAGCCGTAGCAAGGAAGACGTCGAACCCGCCGATGAGCGCGGAGCTGTTGTAGAAGATGTTCTCCATCGCGGCGAAACCTAGACCGGCCGCCGCTCCGTAGATGAACCCGTCCTCCGGCTCCCGGATCTTGTTGCGGACGGTCATCACGCCCCAGCCCTTGGTCCATTCCTCCACCAGAGGCGCTATGACCACGGCCAGGATCACGATCTCGAGCGTAGGGTCGTACGGTTCGTAAAACCAGAAGCCGCCGGAGAATATCGAGCCGGAGGCGAAGAAGGCGCTGATGGCCACGCTCTCCAGGAACACCGCGGCGATGACCGATATTATCGCCCCGAACAGGAAAACGGAGAGCACGTGCATCCACCGCTCCCGGTCGTAGCGTTCGGAATTGCGTATCCACACCAGGTAGACGAGCGACGGGACCACCGCCGCCAGGATGACCACCGCCAGCTCCCAGATCTCCATCGTATCCCCTTCCGGCCAAGGAAGTTATGGTCATATCAATCTGTTGCTTTCTTTCTCAGCCGTCGATGCCGAAGCCGCGCGGGCTCTCCCTCTTCACCGGTGTGGGCAGAGGTTCGTTGTCGGCCGGGACGCCCTGCGTAGCTATCAGGTTCCGAAGCACGGGCGTGTAGGGATCGAGCAGTCCGCCGATAGCGCCCTTGTCCCGCAGCTCGGGAAGGTGCGTTTCCCTCACGCCACCACCGAACAGTATGTCCATCTCCGATGACAGCGCTTCATCCGCGAGCTCGGCATCGTAGCCGTCCCTGCCCCCCAGCCGCCGCAGGTCAAGCACCGCCGCCTTTTCGAACCCGAGGTCAGCCAGCATCTTCAACGATCTGGAGAGGTCGGTCGGAAGCCGTTTTCCGGACCACAGCACCTTGCCGTCGAAGTACAGCAGAGGAACGCTCATGTCCGAGAGATCGATGGTCTCCTCCAGCATGGCCTTGGACGGACACGTGAGGCTTCCCAGAAGCACGTTCTGCGAACCTAGCGTGAAAGCGTCGAACAGGTCCTGCACGTCCCGGACGCCCATCTCCAGCCAGACAGCGTACTTGCGCTTCATGAGCGCCTTCAAGGCCTCGAAGTTCGGCCGGGCGTGCTGCATGCCCGCCAGATCCATCAGCAGAACGTCCTCCGCCCCGTAGCGCTTGGACCCGACCGCCTTCCAGTAGTCGGCGAAAGGAACGCCGCCCGGCTTCACGTTCCAGCCGTCCCGCCATTCGACCTCCACGACCTTGGCCACCTGCACCACCGGAATGTCCAGCAACGGCAAGTTGAAGAGGGACCAGGTGTCCACCGGGACGATCGGGATGTGCAGAAAGTCCTTTCCGGCGATCTGGGCGTGCGCCACGAAGTCCTGCCGTTCCGTCTCGCCCTCGAAATTGAGCGGCACCAGCTCCCGGCCGCAGTCCAGACAGATGTACGAACCGTCCTTGTTGTCCACCCCGGCCATGGGACCGCCTACCAGAACCTTAGGTACGACACGGCGTGAGCCGCAGTGCTGGCAGCCTACCACCTCTTCGTCCATCTCACTCCGGGAAGAGATAGCTCTCCATCTCCTTGAGCGTCTCCTGCGCGTAGTAGTTCCCCTCCAGGTCCACCCGGTTCTTCATGCCGGGCACGATGAACGTCCTGGCTTCCGCGAAACCCAGGTCGTGACGCAGAAGCTTGTCGTAGCGGCCGTGCATATAACCATAGATCATGTGCCCTTCCGGCAGGCCGCAGGTGAACAGCGCCGCCGCCCTCTTCCCGGGGGCCAGACGCTTCCTGGCCATGAGGTAGTACAACCTATCGACGAAGCACTTGGTCATGCCGGTCTCCATGCCCATGTAGATCGGGGAGCCGATGACCAGCAGGTCTGAGGATCGGATGAGCGAGTACGCGTCCGTCATATCGTCGTCCTTGCTGCAGCGGTCCTCGGTGTCGCAGCGGTAGCAGCCGTCGCAGTCCTGGATGTCCTTGCCCACGATCTCGAAGTAGGTGACATCGGCCCCACGCCCCTTGGCCATCTTGGCCAGGACCTTCATCATGCTTCCGGTGTTCCCGTCCGATCGGGGGCTTCCGTTGACGAATACCATCTTCATGCTAGCCTCCCGGGTGCATGGCCGATTACGGACATAATCCTTCCCTCTTGCTGTTCCCCGGTCAAAGTATTTGTCCCTTGGTTCGCATCACTCATCATGCATCGGGTGATGGTGGTCGGCGCCTCGGGCCTTCTCGGGCAGCATATGATGAGCGCCGGCACGGAGATGGGGTTGGCCATGACCGGTACCTACAAAACGGTCAACGGTGAAATTTCCGGGATGGTCCAGATGGACATCACTGACCCCGGCTCCGTTTCCAGGGGGCTGGAGGCCGCCTGCCCGGAGCTGGTCGTTCTGGCCGCGGCAATGACCAACGTGGACCAGTGCGAACGTGAACCGGACGAAGCATACAAGGTGAACATGGAGGGATCGTTCAACGTGGCCTCGGAATGCCGCTCGTCCGGCGTCAAGCTGGTGTACATCTCCACCGATTACGTGTTCAATGGCCTCAAGGGCGCGAGGTACCACGAGTTCGAGTCGGCCGATCCGCTGAGCGTGTACGCCATGAGCAAGCTGGAAGGGGAGCGGGTGACGTTGGACGCCAGCCGCAACAACCTGGTCTGTCGTGTTTCCGTGGTGTACGGCTGGGATCGCCTGAACCGCAAGAGCAACTTCGTCACCTGGATCGTGGACTCCTTGCGCAAGGGGCAGGATATACGCCTTTACGACGACCAGTTCGTATCGCCGACGTACGCGCCATCCGCGGCCAGGGACATCCTGGAACTGGGCCTGGGGAAACTGAAGGGCATATGCCACACCAGCGGACCGGACTGCCTGAGCCGCTACGACATCGGGAACATGGCGGCCGAGGTGTTCGGTTTGGACGCCTCGCTGATAAAGGCGGTCAGAACTGCAGAGATGCCGCTGCTGGCCAAGAGGCCCGCGCGTTCCTGCCTGGGAGTGGACCTGGCGGAATCGGAGCTCGGGCGGTCTATGACGTCATTGCGCCAAGGCCTGGAAATGATGAGGGATAGCGAGAATTCATCACTTGTCGATGAGGGCTAGGCATTCCTGTACCTTTTCGGAAGCCGGTCCGTCCCCGGACTCGTCCTCCAGGAGCTGATAGTAGACCAGGGCCAGGCGGTAATTGCCCATCTCGAAGTGCTGTTCCGCCTTCAGGGCGGCGGTGCTCTCCGCTTCCTCCTTTCCCAGAGGCTTGAGGGAATTGAAGATGGCGATCTCCGCCTCCAGGTCCTGATGGAAGGTCTCCTGCAGGAACGTCAGCACCTTCACCAGTTCAGAAAAGTTCCACTCCTTCATTAGCTGCTTCCGCGCCTCGTACATGATGTTGAGGATGCGGCGGCGATTTAGCCCCAGGCCGAGATTGTCCAGGAAGATGTCCGCATAGTTGTCGATGATGTAATGGGCCTGCTCCTTCACCTCCATGGAATCGAAATCTACCTTGGCCGGCATTAGATCATCACCGCCCCCTGATGACAGGTGGTCGAGAGGCCATACACGTCCACTCGCATGAACATTTCCACTATTTAAATTGATAATTAAAAATATTATAAGCTCATTGGAAATTATTTTAAACTATATATTACGCATCTTGAATAGATAATATTTTTCCATTCAGCATCGATTTGGAAAACCAAAGCCCGCTCTTTTCCCTGAGAAACGACGGAAACGGTCACCAGCGCAATGTCTGGGTTCAAATTATTAACACGTGTTAATGCATCCAAATAAACCATTGTTAATTATATCTGGATATTAT
>DUJZ01000072.1 GCA_013329565.1 Methanomassiliicoccales archaeon | reverse complement strand
AGCCCGTCCAGGAAGTCCCGGTTCGAGGAGAGTTCGTCCAGATGCTCTTCCGGATACCCGCCGCCCAGGTAATACAGGTCGGCCTCCGGAAGGCCGTCCCCGTCCGTTGGACGGAAGTAACGGATATCGGCCCCGGCCCTCTCCAGGGACTCCATGTTCTCCTGATAGTAGAAGCAGAAGGAGCGGTCCCGGGGCACCGCCACCTTGGCCCCGGAGCGGCCGGAGGGGAAGACCGGTTCCTTTCGGACGTTCATCTCCGGCGCGGTTTCGCTTATCTCTAATAGCATCTCCAGGTTTACGTCCTCCACCAGGGCTTTCAGGTCCTCCTTGGTCCGTTCGAGGTCGCCCTGTTCCTCCACGGTGACCAACCCCAGGTGCCTCTCCGGCAACGAACGGCCGCGCTCCACCGCCCCCAGCACAGGGAGCTTCGCCAGCTGCTCCACCGCCTCGGTGGCCTTCCTGCGATGACGCTCCCCGCTCACGTTGTTCAGGATGACCCCGGCCACCCTTACCTCGGGGTCCAGTTGCTTGAAGCCCAGGGCGACCGCCGCCGCGCTCTTGGCCAGGCTGCGGGCGTTGATCACCAGCACCACCGGGGCTTCCAGCAATTTCGCGATCTCGGCCGTGCTGCCGGTATCCTCGGTGGAGGTGAGGCCGTCGTACAATCCGCGCACGCCTTCGATCAGAGCGAGGTCGGCGTCGCCGCAGGCCCATCGGAAATGCTCCTTCATCACCTCCGGCTCCATCATGAAGGAGTCCAGGTTCCGGGATGGTCGCCCGGCGGCCATGGCGTGGAACATGGGGTCTATGAAGTCCGGACCGACCTTGAACGGCTGGACCTTGTGTTTCATCCTTAACATCAGCCCGGCGGCTATGGATGTTTTTCCTACCCCGCTCCCCGATCCGGCCAGCACCACCCTCCTCATTCCGCGGTCAACTCCTTGAGCAGGCTGCGCAGCTCGGAAGGGTCCAACGGTTCGGGGACGTTCCGGCGTTCATTGTCCAGCACAGACCTCGCCAATCCGCGGAACTCGTCGGCCATGGGCGAGGAGGGCGCCCCTTCCACAACGGTCATTCCAGCGTTCTCGCAGTCCCGCACCACCTGATGGCGGGGAATGAACCCTATCGACTTGATGCCCAGGTGCTCCGCGACCGCCGCTACCGCCTCCCTCTCGTTCCTTACCTCGCGGGAGTTGCAGATCAATCCTCCGACGCCGATTCCCAGGTTCTTCATGCCCCGGCAGATGTTGTTGGCCGCGTAGAGCGAGAGGAACTCGCCGGACGTCACCACGTACACCTCGTCAGCGAAACCCTGGCGGACCGGGGTGGCGAATCCGCCGCAGACCACGTCCCCCGGGACGTCGTAAAGCACCACGTCCGGAGGGTCCTGGAAATAGTCCCGGCGAAGGGTCTGCAGGGCGACGATGATGCCCCGTCCGGCGCAGCCCACTCCCGCGAGCGGTCCGCCGACCTCCATGCACCTGGTCCCGCGGAACCCGGTGCCCACTTCGTATTGCCCCGGGGCGCCGTCCTTCATGCGGTCCAGGAAGGTCTCCATCTTCCTCCCGCCCATCAGCGTCATCGACCCGTCGGCCTTGGGGTCGCATCCGACGTACCACACCCGAAGGCCGGCCTCGGCCATGCTGGCCACCACGTTCGCGGAGACGGTGGACTTGCCAATCCCGCCCTTGCCGTAGACGGCGATCTGCCTCATTCCGCCTCCCGCGTGAGCTGTCTGAGCGTGTCGGCCAGTTCCATCCTCACTATCCCCGAGGCCCCCATGACCCGGGCGTGTATGTCCGGTTCGGACACTACGGTGGTGAAACCTTCCCTCAGGTAGTTGTCCACCTCCCGGGGCTGGTCGGACACCAGCACCGAGCTTCGATCCAGTCCGGGTATGGCGTGCACGATGCCGCAGGCCACCACCAGGTCCCTCTTCTCGTTCTGGACCAGCTCGCCCGCTTTGATGCCAGCCTTTGGATATTCATCCAAACCTCCGGTGATCTCGTCGACAATAACCCCCGCCTCCTCAAGGTTCCGAATTATTTCCGAGGCGTATCGGCGTATGCGCGGCAGTCCGACCTCCGGGTCCAGGTTGGCTATGAAACCAGTCTCCCCACCCACGGCGTCCGCGCATTCCCGCACCGCCCTGAGCATGTCGGCGTGCCCGTAGGCCAGCTCCTTCTTTCCGTTCAGAACGACCAGCACCCTGCCGCCGTTGACCAGCGTATCACGTATCCGGCGGGCGGCGGCGTACTTCGTGGTGCCGTAGTTCGGCGAAAGATGGTCCTTGCTGGTCAATCCCCTGTTGCCCTCCAGCAGGGTAGCCTGGGTCAGCATCTCCCTCTGCCGGAGGAACTCCTCCTGCGGTATGACCCCTCTCTGCGAGGCAACTTCCAGGGCGCGTATCGCGCCGATGGTGTTCGCTCCCGAACAACCGTGCACGTCCACCGGGAGCACCTTGGCCGCGATGCCCGAACGGTCCACCGCCCGGTCCAGGTTCTCCCCGATGATCATGGAGGCGCAGGTGCCGACCACTCCCACCAGGCGAGGTGAGAAACGTTCCTGCACCTGCCGCAGCGTCCTCACCAGCTTCTCCTCCGAGCCGAATATGAGGTCGTTCTCCTTCATGCCGGTGGTGACCACCCGGACGCCAGCGTCCTCCAGGCGGCGGGAGACCATGAAACCGCAGCCGGCCGGGCCGTGGACGATTATCACGTCCGCGTCCATGTCCCGCAGGGTGTACATGGCCGCCACGATGGGGTTCGGCCTGGGATGCAGCACGTCGCTCATAGGTAACCCTCTTTCGTCGCCCACAGCACCGTCGGGTGCAGCGGACGAACCTCCTCCACGTCCCTGATCACCGTGAAACCGTTCACCCTGGCCAGGTCCTTGCCGCTCGGCAGCATGTAGCGGCCGGTGACCTGCGGATGGCGGTCCAGCACTTCGACGATCCGGGCCAGGTCCAGCTTCTCGCAGACCTTGCGGTTGGCCGGGTCTAGCACCAATCCGACGTCGCAGCAATCGTGCTCCTTCACCAGGGCCTCCAGTACGAACTCCAGCGAAGCGGCGCTCACCCCGGGGTTCCTCTCCCGTACCATTACCCCCATTTCGTCGGCGCGGACCTCGCCTCTCCCCGGCGCTCCAGAAAATGCAGATAGCCTTCCGGCCATCCGCAGAGGATCCAGGCCCAGGGCCTTGACCGAAGCGAGGGCGCAGGAGAACGGCAGAGCGTACGCCGAGGCCAGGTACCCCCCGGATAGGGTGACGTCAGTTTTCCCTTCCCCGCTCCTCACGGTCAGGTTCGCCGCTCCCCCAAGCTCTCCGGGCCGCACCACTGCCTCCATGTCCCCCCCTGGACCGAAGGTTATGATCTCTTGGCAGTTCACCGCCAGCGGCGCCCATATCCCCACCTCCCCTTTGGGTATGACCAGGCTCCCATGGGCGGACCTGGCCATCTGGGCCTTGCCGTGGATTGCTCGCTTCGTTCCCGCGGCTATCGGATAGTCGTCCTGCAGGCCGGTTATCACGGACACCTGTCCGAGACCGGTCCCTCCCAAGCTGATCTCGAACACCCCGACCTCGTGGTCATGGTGCTCCTTCGACAACCTGAGCAGGGTGGCCGGCGTGATGCTGACCTTCTCTTCCAGAAGGACGTCCTCATCGCCGAGCATACGCAGGCCGGAGCTGCTCAGGGAGAACACCTTTCGGTACTCCCCTCTCAGCAGATGGGAGAGCACCTGGACCGTGCCGGTCTTACCCCGGACACCGGTCACCTCGACCGTAGGAACGCTGAACCGCGCCAGCTCCCCCACGGCCTCGTGGTGCGTGATGGTCCTCGACGGCCTGGCCCCGCCGAGGAAACGCTCCGGGGCGTGTATCGGGATCACGGCCAGATCGAAATCCTCCTCCGGCGAAGAACCCAGGCATCGCACGCCGTGCTGAACAAGCCTGGTAGCGATAGCGGCCGACGTCCGATAGATGTCGACGGCGGTGACCGAGCATCCTCGTTCCAGATACCCCATGGCGATCACGTCCCCGCCGTGGGTCAGGTCCAGCACCAGCACCTTCATGTTCACATCTCGGCCTTGATGCGGTCGGCCAATATCTCCGCCAGGCGGGGGTCGTCCCCCATGGGCTGGCAGTACTTTACCTCGACGGTGCGCCCTCCGGCCTTGACCTTCCCGGACATCTGCCCTTTCTTGAAGCCGAGAACGCCCGGTATGTCCTCGGTGGTGTGTATCCCCGTTGCGAGAAAGCACGGCACCACGTAGATGAGGTCGACGCCCTTGGCCGCCACGCTCGCCAATCCGGTCGGGATGTCCGGTTCGTTCAGCTGCATGAAGGCGGCCTCGACGTGGCCGAACTCCTTGCGCGCCTCCAGCCTCTTGGCCATGGCGACGACCAGGTCCTTGTTGTGCTCCAGCTTGCTTCCGTGTCCCACTACCAGTACTCCGTTCTTCATGAGAACTCACCTTGCGGGGTCATATCCCGGAGGCTTGATAAATATTACTATTGAGTTTAAAAATAACATTAATTATATGTTTTTAATACATATTAAAAATAGAAGCATTTTTATTACGGCAAGCATTGAGGGTGGGACGAGGGAGTTCGCTGATTCCGCTTTTCCTGGACCTGAAAGGCAAGATCACGGTGGTCTACGGCGCCGGGCCAGTAGGCCTGCGCAAGGCAGCCTATCTCGCCCGCGAGACACGGGTGACCCTGGTCGATCGGCGGCCGGTGGAGGTCCCGGAGGGCGTCACTCTGCGGGTCGGGGACGCCCTGCGGAACCTTGATCTCATAGAGATCTCGGACATCGTGGTGGCCGCCACCGGCGATCGCGTCACTGATGAAACGATATGTCAAATGGCGAAGGTTGCTGGAAAGCTGTTCAATCGCGCCGATGCCTTGGGGAACTTCCTGATACCCTCGCTCGTGGAACGGCGCAACTTCGCGGTGGCGATCTCCACCCTCGGACGCAGCCCGGGCATGTCCAGACATGTCAAGGAGGTCGTCGAAACCTCGCTCCCGGCCGTCCTGGAGGACATGGTGGACCTGACCGAATCATTGAGGGAGGAGCTCAAGATGACCGTTCCCGACGCTCGGGACAGGGAGGGAAGGATCCGCCGGCTACTAGATGACCCAGCGATCTGGGAGGCCTTGGGGCTGGAGCCGACAAAGGCTTACGAGCTGGCCAGGGGGAAGGTGCTGGAATGAGCTTCCCGTTGCTCAGCGCGCACATAACGCACAAGGGGACCAGCATTCAGGACCTGGGCCGGCTGGGGCAGCTGGAGGCCAAAACGCTCCTGCGTGAGCTCCGTTCCTCACCGGGTGTCGACGAGTGCGTGGTCCTCAAGACCTGCAACCGGGTGGAGTTCTACGTGGTGGCCAAGGACCGGGAGGCGATGCGCGAGGAGCTCGAAAGGTTCGTGGCATCGCTGCTCCCTTACGAGAGCCAAGGCAGCCTGGTCCGCTACATGACGGGAAAGGACACCCTGCAACATGTTCTGCGGGTGGCCTGCGGCCTGGAGTCGATGATCGTGGGAGAGGACCAGGTCCAGTCTCAGGTGAAGGAGGCCTTGGAGCTTTCCTGCCGGGAAGGCGCCTGCGGACCGCTTTTGGCCGAGGTCTTCCGCAAGGCCCTCAACACCGGAAAGAGGGTCCGCACCGAGACCCGGGTGAACAAGGGCAACGTCTCCATCGGCTCGGCGGCCGTCGACCTGGCGGAATCCAAGCTGGGAGATCTCAAAGGAAAGACGGTCCTGGTGGTGGGGGCCGGCCAGATGGCCACCCTGATCGCCAAGCACCTGGCCGGGAAGCGTCCGGAGGCGGTGTTCGTCTCCAACCGCACCTACGCCCGGGCGGTGGAGCTGGCCTGGGCCCTGGACGGCAAGGCGGTGCGCTTCGAGCAGCTGCCGGACTTCCTGGTCAAGGCGGACGTGGTGCTGTGCGCCACCTCGGCCACGCACATCGTGCTGGGTATGAA
>DUJZ01000070.1 GCA_013329565.1 Methanomassiliicoccales archaeon | reverse complement strand
TCTTGACGGCGCGCATGGCCATCTGCATGTTGCGGTGGTCGTTCAGCGCGTCGAATATTCTGAACACGTCGATACCGCGCCGGCAGGCGTTCTTGACGAACTTCTCCAGGATATCGTCGGAGTAATGGCGGTAGCCGACCACGTTCTGTCCTCGGAGCAGCATCTGGAAGGGGGTGTTGGGCATCTCCTTCTTCAATCTCGAGATGCGCTCCCAGGGGTCCTCCCGCAGGAAACGCAGGCAGGTATCGAACGTCGCCCCGCCCCACATCTCCACTGACCAGTAGCCGATCTCATCCAGCATCGCTGCGGCGGGGAGCATGTCCTCGGTGCGCATTCTGGTCGCCAGCAGCGACTGATGCGCGTCCCTCAGCACGGTGTCCGTGATCTTGATCTTCATCCGAACACCTCAGAGCGGCATGTTGCCGTGCTTCTTGGCCGGGCGGGCCTCGCGCTTGCGGTCCAGCATCTCCAACGCTTCGATTATGCGCATGCGGGTGTTGTTAGGTTCGATGATATCGTCCAGATAGCCCCTCTCCGCGGAGAAGAAAGCGGAAGCGTACAGCTTTCGGTATTCAGAGATCAGGACGTCCCTCTTCTCCTGGGGGTCGTCGGCCATGATCAGTTCCTGCTTGAACACGATGTTGATGGCGCCTTCCGGTCCCACGATGGCTATCTCAGCGGTCGGCCAGGCTAAGTTAACGTCAGAGCGCAGGGCCTTGGAGCCCATGACGCAGTACGCTCCGCCTATGGCCTTCCGGGTCACCAGGGTGATCTTCGGAACGCTAGCTTCCGCGTAGGCGTACAGCAGCTTCGTCGAATCCCTGAGCAGGGAACCGTTCTCCTGCTCCACGCTCGGCATGTAGCCTGGAACGTCGACGAGCGTAACCACCGGGATGTTGAAGGAGTCGCAGAAGCGAACGAAGCGGGCCGCTTTCAATGAAGAACTGGCATCAAGCGTTCCCGCCAAAGCAATGGGCTGGTTGGCGACGATGCCGACCGGACCGCCGTTCATCCTGGCGAACGCCGTGATTATATTGCGGGCGAACTGCTCCTGCACCTCGAACAGCTCACCTTTGTCCACGACCTTCCGGATGACCTCCTTCATGTCGTAGGGCTTCATCGGGTCCTCGGGAATGATGGTGTCCAGCGAGTCCTCGCGGCGCTCTGGGTCGTCGCCCGTCTGCTTCTTCGGCGGCTGCTCCAGGTTGTTGCTGGGAAGGAAGGACATCAGCTTCTTGACCTGCTTGATGCAGTCCAGGTCGTCCTCGGCCACGAAGTGCGCGGACCCGGAGCGGGAAGCGTGAACGCTGGCGCCGCCCAGTTCCTCGAACGTCACGATCTCGTTCTGAACGGCCTTGATGACGTCCGGACCGACCATGAACATGAAGGACTTGTCCTTGACCATGAACACGAAGTCGCTGAGCATCGGCGCGTAGACGCCGGAGCCGGCGCAGGGGCCCATGACCATGGCTATCTGCGGAATGAGGCCGGAGGCCAGGGAGTGGCGGAACATGACCTCTCCGTAACCGGCCAAAGAGTCAACGCCTTCCTGCAGGCGGGCCCCTCCGGAATCATAAAGAGCGATGATGGGGCAGCCGGTCTTGACCGCCAGGTCGATGACCTTGCAGATCTTCTCGGCGTGCATGCGGCCGACGGAACCGGCGAAGACGGTGAAGTCCTGGGCGTAGACGAACACCTGTCTTCCATCGATGGTACCGCGTCCGGTGACGACGCCATCCCCGGGGACCTTCTGCTTCTCCATGCCGAAGTGGTAGGCCTGATGCGACACGAATGTGTCCAGCTCGGAGAACGAGCCCGAATCGAGCAGGGCGTCCACGCGTTCGCGGGCGGTCATCTTGCCCTGCCTGCGGTGCGCCTCCACCCTCTCAGCTCCTCCCCCGGCTCGAGACCTCTTCTTCATCTCCCGGAGTTCTTTGACCTTGTCCTCGCCCATGTTGTTCCCCTCATTATGCGTGCTCATGATTAATGAACGTTACTTGCTGTCGAACCTCACCTGACCGCGGTCCAAGGGCACCACGTCGTGAACTGACGTGGCGCGATAGATCATCCCGTCCTCCGAACGGAACACCAGCGCCCCGTCGGGGTCCAGGTGCATCCCCCTCCCCTTCACCTTCTGGTCACCTAAACGAACTTCGATGTCCTGGCCGAGGGACTCCGAGTACCTGGTGTACAGGTCGAGGTTCCGGTCACCTTTCTTGAACTTTTCGTAGAACTCGTCCAGCTTGAACAGCAGGACGTTCAAGAAATGCTCGGGGTCCACGTCCCGTTCGCACACGTCCTTCAGGCTCCCGGCCTCCGGGACGTTCAGAGCGGACAGGTCGGTGTTGAGGTCGATCCCGATCCCCAGGACCATGAATCGAGGCTCACCGCCCCGGTAGCATACTTCCGTCAGAATTCCAGCTACCTTCTTTCCGTCCACCCGGACATCGTTCGGCCACTTGATGCGCGGCACTACCTTGCAAACCTCCTCAATGGCCTGCGCGACCGGCAGGCACGATAGAACGGTCAGGAGCGTCAGGTCCTGCGCCGGCAGGTCCGGCCGCAGGATGATGGACAGGTAAAGCCCGCCCTCCGGCGACTCCCAGTGACGGCCCGTACGTCCTTTGCCTCCTGTTTGTTCTGAGGCGGAGACGACAGTGCCCTCCGGTTCGCCCTCGATAGCGAGCGCTTTGGCGATATCATTGGTCGAGTCCACCTCCCCCTTGACCAGCACCTTGCGGCCTATGAGCATCTGGCAGACCTCAGAAGGTCACCGGCCATTTGCTGCGGAGCTTGAACTCCCCGCCCAGGGAGTCCAGGACCCTGGCGACCACCTGGTCCAGGTCCCCCGCCTTGTGCAGGTCGGCGACCAGGTCCAGGGACATTATCTGTCCGTAGACCACTACGCGGGACTGGACCGCCAGGAGATTGACCTCCTGGGCTGCCAAGGCCTCCGTGGCCTTGTAGATCGCTCCGGGCTTGTCCGGGATCTCCAGGGAGATCTCGGCCAGCCTGCAGTCTTCGGGCAGGAAGGACATGGACAGCACCCAGGAGTCCACGTCCCCGACCATCATGACCGGGGTCCCGTCCTTAACGTCGTCCATGTTCTCCATGTAGTCCTTGGGAATGGTGAAGTTCCCTTCGCTTATGAGCGAGGGGGAGCGGGCCACCTTGCGCAGCGGCTTGACCTTGATCCGTCCGGAGGTCGGACCGGTCATGCCCTTGGTGTATCGGTCGCTGATGTGAGAGTGGTTGATCTCCAGCCCTTCCACCTTGGACAGGGCTGCAGGGCTCGTGCGGCGGAGGGAAGCGAAGTCCTCCATGAGCTGGGTGGAGTCGCCATAGTACGAAAGATCGACCAGCATCTTCCAGACCATGGAGATGCCGCAGGTCATGCTTACCGACACCGAGTTCAGTATGTCGACGTTGCGGTCCGCCAGGAACTTGGCCGCTTGGGCGCAGGCGCCCGGGGCGTCGATCATGTAAAAGGTAAGGTTGCATAGCTCGCGGTAGTTCTCCGGTCCGAAGGTGGAAAGGACCATCTCGTGTCCGCGGGAGCCGTTCTGCTCGTAGCGGAAGAGGGTGGAATAGACCTGGCTTCCGTCCTCCAGGCCCAAACGCCTGCAGATCTTGTCGCCTATCCTTACCTTGCCGTCCTTGACCCTGCCGAAATCCCACAGCTTCATCTGCTGACCCATCCGGCAAATATTCTATCCCCTGATAAAGCTTGGCATGCGAATCGTCCCGGGAATCAAAATATTCCCGATGATCGTGAACCCATTGACCTGATTTATTGGCAATGTGCCTTTAAAAAAAGAGAGAGACAGCAGAACGTCGCTCAGTCCTCGTCTCCGCCCATCTCGTACTCCATTACCTCCTCGATGCGGCAGCGGCAGCCGAGGCAGTCGGAGAGCGGCTCGGTGACCACCATGCGTTTCCCCCGTTCCGTGAAGCGCCGTCTTCCGTCCTCCATCATTTCGATGAGACCACGCCGTTCCAATTCGCAAATGGCCATCGTCATGGCCTCGCGCCAATCACTCTCCACGCCAGGAACGAGCGATGATATGACCAGGTCCAGGCTCCGGACCGGCGAGATGACGCCTATGACGGAACGGTGCATGCCCAGCATGCGCAGGGCGGGCACGAAGGGATTGAAGAACTCGATGGCGATGCTCTCCAGGTCCAACGTTCGACCCTCCAGCTCCTGCGGTATATGCCACAGCAGCTCCGGAGGCTCCTGCACATCGTCCCAGAGATTTGGGGCCAGGGACGCCCGTTGCTCGGGGTCCAGCTTCCAGTGGAGCACGAGCGGGTAGTTCTTCAGGAGGAAGAGCAGGCCCCGGAGAGCGACGTCCGTATCCATGTGCACCGGGACGTGAAGATTGTCCGAACCGAACTCTCCCTCGGCGTCCACGTCGACCGCGCAGCACCAGGACATGTGGAAGAGAACGACCTTGGGAAGATTGACCGTGTAGGTGGAGGTGAGCTGATAAGGGCTGTTGAGCAGCGGCTGCGTTTCCTCTTCCACGGAACGCATCAGCCCCGGAGGAGACACCAGCCAGACCCAATCCTCCCACAGGTCCTCCGGGATCTCCTCGTAGGTGAGGTCCATGTTCTTACCGAAAGGCTCCGGCCATTTAAACTAATCCCGCGGTAACGCCCGATGTCTTGAAATATAGGTTACGCAGTGCCGCGCTACCTAGTAGATATCTACCTAAGGGGTTCACGTTCATGATCGGAAAACCGCACATGTACAAGGGCAACCGTATCAGCCCGTCGCAGCTGATAATGCTGATCAAGCTGGCGGACCGGCCCATGTACGGCTATGAGCTATTGAAGGCTTTGCGCGAGGACTACCACGGGGTCTGGGACCCGCAGACCGGTGCGGTGTATCCCGCTCTCCGTCGCCTGCAGGAGCACGGGCTTCTGTCCGTGGAGAACAAGGAGGGCAAGGACCACTATTCCCTGACCCCGGAAGGGGAGGCCTGGTTGGACGAGACCCTGGCCACCATATCCTCTGAAATTCTTTTCATGAGCCGGACCATGGAGGTTATGGGAAGGGCGTACCTTGCCCGGAAGGGGGAGGTGGAGAACTTCATCCCCCTGGACGAGAGATCTCCCGAGGAGCGGCTCAAGCACCTCTGGGTGGTAAGGGACGGGGTCCGGAACAATCTCCGGATGCTCGAGGCGCACATATCCGAGCTGGAGGGGGAGCTGAATCAATGATCCTCAAGCATCTCAAAGCGAAGGAATGGGCTCTCATGGTGGCCAGCATTGGATTCATCGTCCTGCAGGTGTGGCTGGACCTGGAGATCCCTGATTACATGTACGAGATCACCAAACTGCTGCAGACCGGAGGGACAGTGGAGCAGGTCATGGGCGAGGGCTGGCCGATGCTCGGTCTGGCGTTGGCCAGCTTGGGGACGGCGCTCGTGATCGGCTACATCGCGGCGTACGTGGCGACGTCACTGGCGAAACGTATACGCTCCCTGCAGTTCCAGAAGGTGCAATCCTTCTCGGCCAACGAGATCAACAAGTTCTCCACGGCCAGTCTGATAACCAGGGCTACGAACGACGTCACCCAGGTGCAGATGGCCGTGGCCATCGGTCTGCAGGTGATTGTGAAGGCCCCGATACTGGCTGGCTGGGCGATAATCAAGATATCGGGCAAGAGCTGGCAGTGGACCTCCGCCACTGCGGTCGCGATCGTCGTAATGCTCACCTTGATCGGAATATTGATGTACTTCGTCATCCCCCGTTTCAAGAAGATCCAGTGGCTGACGGACGACGTAAATCGNNCTGACGGCGACCCACCTGTTCACCGGACGGGCGATGGCGCTGATGATGCCAATCATGTCTTCGGTCATCGGTCTTCTGTCGCTCTCCATCTACTGGATAGGGGCTTACCTGATCGACGCCGCCACCGGGATACCGGCCCAGATCGCGCTCTTCTCGAACATGATCGTGTACCTGGCCTACGCCATGCAGGTCGTGATGGGCTTCATGATGCTGGTCATCCTGTTCTTCATCCTCCCGAGGGCCATGGTCTCCGCGAGGCGCATCGAGGAGGTCATCGAGACCGAGCCGTCGATAAAGGACGGGACGGTGGCCGCTCGACCGGGCAACGGCGAGATCGAGTTCGACAAGGTCAGCTTCAAGTACCCTGGCGCGGCGGATTACGTGCTCAGGGACATCAGCTTCAAGGCGTACAAAGGTGAGACCGTGGCATTCATCGGCTCCACCGGCAGCGGGAAGAGCACCATCGTGAACCTGTTGCTCCGTTCCTACGACGTCACTGACGGGAAGGTCCTGGTGGACGGCGTGGACGTTCGAGATTACACGCTGGAAGCGCTGCACCAGAAGATGGGGTACGTGCCGCAGAAGGCCACGCTTTTCTCCGGTACGGTGTTCTCCAACGTCGCTTACGGCGACATGTCATCAGAGCGGACGGAAGCGGACGTCCGTACCGCAGCCACCATCGCCCAGGCCGCGGAGTTCGTGGAGGCCATGGACGGCGGCTACAACGCTTCCATAGCTCAAGGTGGTACGAACGTCTCCGGCGGGCAGAAGCAGCGCCTGTCGATCGCCAGGGCGGTGTGCCGCCGGCCGGAGATCTACATCTTCGATGATTCGTTCTCAGCTCTGGATTACCGCACGGACCGTTGCCTAAGGAGCGCCCTGAAGAAGGAGACGGCCGACGTCACCAGCGTCATCGTGGCTCAGAGGGTCGGGACGATCATGGACGCCGACAGGATAGTCGTCCTGGACAACGGCTCGGTTGCCGGGATCGGCAAGCATCGCGAGCTCCTGGACACCTGCCCGGTGTACCGGGAGATAGTTGAATCCCAGCTCACCGAGGAGGACATGAGACGATGAGCGACGACGATAGCAAACCACCGAGAGGTGCAGGTGGGTTCGGTCGCGGGCGCGGCCCGATGATGGCCGGGAAGCCGAAAAGCTTCACGACGGCCTGGAAGAAGATGTTGGGCTACATGCGCCAGTACATACCGGCGCTCATCGTGGCGTGCGTATTGGTGATAATCGGAACCGTGTTCACGGTCATAGGCCCGGACAGGCTGAGCGATCTGACGGACCTCATCGCCAGCGGGATGTTCACCGGAACGATAGATCTGGACGGCGTCGCTGAGATAGGAACGTTCCTGGTGATCATCTACCTGCTCTCGGCCGTGCTGACGTATGGCCAGGGGTTCATCGTCGCCACCATCGTGCAGAAGCTGGCGAAACGGCTGCGCACGGACATATCCGAAAAGATAAACCGCCTGCCGCTGAAGTATTTCGACAAGACCAGTTACGGAGACGTGCTCAGTCGAGTGACCAACGACGTGGACACCGTCGGCATGTCCTTGAACCAGAGCCTGGGCACGCTGATGAGCGCCGCCGCGCTGCTCATCGGCTCGCTGGTGATGATGCTCTACACCGACGTGATCATGACGGCCGCTGCCGTCGGTTCCGCGATCGCCGGATTCATGCTCATGGCCTTCATAATGTCCAGGTCGCAGAAGTACTTCGAGCGCCAGCAGAAGCATCTTGGGCGTTTGAACGGGCACGTGGAGGAGATGTACACCGGCCACGTGATCGTGAAGGCGTACAACGGCGAGAAGGCCTCCCAGAAGGAGTTCGAGTCGATAAACGACGAGCTGTTCGACAGTGCCTTCAAGTCGCTGTTCCTGTCCGGCCTGATGATGCCTCTCATGGGCTTCATCAGCAACATCGGTTACGTGGCGGTATGCATCGTCGGCGCGGTACAGGTCGTGAACGGAGCCATTTCCATCGGGGTCATCGTGGCCTTCATGCTGTACGTCCGCCTGTTCACCCAGCCGCTGACGCAGATGGCCCAGGCGATGACCAGCTTGCAGTCCGTGGCTGCGGCGTCCGAACGGGTGTTCGAGTTCCTGGAGGAGCCGGAGATGGAGAACGAGGGCCAAAAGAAGCTTGTCCACCACGACGTGAAGGGGGACGTGGAGTTCCGCGACGTCTCGTTCGGTTATTCGCCGGAGCGTGAGGTCATCCACCACTTCTCCTTCCACGTGCGGCCCGGGCAGAATGTGGCGATAGTAGGACCGACCGGCGCGGGAAAGACGACCATCGTGAACCTGCTGATGCGCTTCTACGAGGTGAACTCCGGGGACATCCTGATCGATGGTATATCGACAAAGGAGCTCACCAGGGAGAACGTGCACGACATGTTCTGCATGGTGCTGCAGGACACCTGGCTGTTCGAAGGTACGATCCGGGAGAACATCGTTTACCGCAAGGAGAACGTCACGGACGAGATGATCGAGGAGGCGTGCAAAGCGGTCGGCATACACCACTTCATCGCCACTCTTCCGGACGGGTACGACACCATGCTGGACGACGAGCCGAAGATCTCCGTGGGGCAGAAACAGCAGATAACCATCGCCCGGGCGGTGGTGCAGAACGCGCCGCTGCTGATATTGGACGAGGCGACCAGCTCCGTGGACACCAGGACGGAGAAGCTCATCCAGAAGGCCATGGAGGACCTGACGGTCGGGCGCACGTCCTTCATCATAGCGCATCGTTTGTCCACCATCAAGGATTCCGACACGATACTGGTGATGAGGGAGGGAAGCATCGTCGAGAGCGGCACGCACGAGGAGCTGCTGAAGCAGGGCGGCTTCTACAGCGACCTGTACAACAGCCAGTTCGAGAACTGCGATTAGGGCGCTCCAAACAATTTTCAAACCCCTTACCAACCTTTATTTTCCAATGCACGCATCGACCGGACCATGGCATTCATGCTCGTTCCAGATGATGTCGTGAAGGGACCGTTCGCCCATACGTATTCCATAGTCGCCAGGGATGAAAGGACCGGGGAGATCGGTGCAGGCGTCCAATCTCACTGGTTCTCCGTCGGTACGGTGGTTCCCTGGGCTCTGGCGGGCGTTGGCGCCGTGGTCACGCAATCCTTCACCAACCCCGCCTTCGGTCCGGAGGGATTAAGGCTCCTATCCGAAGGAACGGCACCAATGAAGGCCGTGGAGGAGATGGTTTCCAAGGACGAAGGACGCGACCTCCGGCAGCTAGCCATGATAGATCCCAAGGGGAGGGCGTTCGCCTACACCGGGAAAAAGTGCGTGGCCGAGGCCGGGCACATCAGCGGGAAGAACTTCTCCGTCCAGGCCAACATGATGCTGAACGACACCGTCTGGCCGGCAATGGCCGAAGCTTTCGAAACGTCGGACGGCCCTCTGGCCGATAGAATATTGGCGGCGATGCAGGCGGCCGAGGCCGAAGGCGGGGACGCCAGGGGAAGGCAGAGCGCAGCTCTGGTAATTGTCAGGGCCAGAGGCACCGGGGAGGTCTGGAATGACCGCCTCATCGATCTGCGCGTCGATGACCACCGCGATCCGCTGAAGGAACTGGTAAGGCTGCTGAAGGTGCACCGGGCCTACGAGAGCATGGACGCCGGGGACGCGGCGCTAGAAAAAGGTGATATGTCATCAGCACTGAAGCACTACTCGAACGCGGAAAAGCTGTTCCCGAGCAACGAGGAGATGGTCTTGTGGCACGCGGTCGGGCTGGCCAACAACGGGCGCTTCGAGGAGGCTGTTCCGCTCTTCATGAAAGCCTTCCGGAAGAACCCCAACTGGAAGGTTATGGTCCCACGCCTCGTTGCGAACGGCACCTTGCGCATGAGCGAGGAGCAATCAAGGAAGTTAATGGGAAAGTGATCACTCCTTCTTCTCCAGCACGATGTTGTTGCTGATCAGGTTGACCTCCTTGATCTGGATGTTGTTGAGCTCGAGGCGTTCCCCGGCATCGTCAATGATGATCAATAGCTCATCTTCCAAGTTCAGCCGTACCGCGTTCTTGACCAGTTCCAGAACGCCTTCCTTGGTGGACATGTACACCGTCGAGCGGCACATGCATCAGGGAATGATATCGCAGAATAAATACGGTACCTAGGCGAACTTCCACTGGGCGTACCTGCCCTTCTTCTTGGTCTCGGGAACGATCGCCCCGAACATGGTGAAATTGTATCGCACCGGTACACGTCTTCGAGGTCCGGTCCAGTACGGGCATTTGGTGCACTTGACGCCCAGCTCGACCATCTTGTCGTCCAACGTCTGGTTGTGGAGCTCCTCGGTCGGAGAGCAGCACACGGGGCAGCGGCCCTTGCGGCTGGGTTCTTTCGTTTCGCGATAAGAGATGGTGACCTTGGCCAGATTGCGGTGCAGGGCCATACGGCGCAAGCGAACCTCGCCCACCTTGTACTCGGGGTTCTTCTTGTGAAGGTCTTCCAACACCAGCTCGGTGAAGCGACGCTGGGAGGGAATGCTCTGCTGCTCCCGGATCACCCGTCTGATGGAGTCCTCTAGTACCTTGACCGAGGGTATGCGGTAGGCCATCCGGAATGAATCGGAAGGTGAATACTCAATACTTTCCTAAGCGTCATTGAAATCATGGGAGACTCATGTAAGACCAGACCCATGCTTTGTTCGGAAAGCGCGAGTGATTACGTTCTTCACTAAAAGATCAATAAATTTACCAAAGGTTTGCACCTACGGGACCCTGTGCAACTCCCGCCTTTGGGATTGCGTTATTCCTTCCTATCGTTCGAGAGCCTATCTCTGTCGCGATCGTTCAAACTCGATACGCCAGTATATAAAAAGAATAATTTGTTTCCGACCTTCCTTCTTTCAATGAATCCTCGCTCAAATAGGGATAAGAGATCGGTCCTCGCGGTCTGATGAACGACGTTGAACTTCGATGCGATCTCTCGAACCGAGACCGGTCCCCCTCGATTTTTTATCATATCTCGCAGGATCTCGGCCTGACGGAAATTCAGTTCTGGGTGCGATTCGACCATTTTCATGGCCGTTCTCTGCTCTTGCTGTTTTCTCCGGATATATCGTCGGGTATTGCTGAGAGCTTCTTCCATACACTTCAGATTGAAATTTATAAAATATGTAATATCTCTTTCATCCGTTTCAGCATATAGATAGGCCGTCCCATACTTACCACGGTGCTCCTTGATGACCTTGGAGATGGCCATGTGTTCGAACAGCCAATAATTGCTTTTTAACGCATACCAATACATCAGCGCCCTCGCCAATCGCCCATTGCCATCAACGAAGGGATGAACGTAACCGATCATGAAATGCAAGATGATGGCCTTGATCAGAGGATGCTGAAATTCTGACCCCGATCCATCGTTGATGAATCTGCACAATTCTTCCATGTATCCGGGTATCTTCTCGTGAGATGGAGGTTGGTGGTACACCTTATCTATCTCTAAGGGATCGGCGACCACTGTTTCATCGTCCGTACGGAAACGACCGCTGTCCGATGGATCGTCCAGTGTTTTATAGGTGATCAACTCATGCAATTGCAGAATGAGTTCCACAGTGCATGGCTGATCCATTATCTCTTTGACCCTTTTCATGGTAAAATAATCATTCATGATCATCCGCTCGGATGGGGTCCGCGGTTTTCTGTTCGTCCGTAGCATCTGCTTTGCCACCTTTGTAGTGGTGACCGCACCTTCCAACTGGCTCGATGCTATGGCCTCTTCCATGAGCGAGCTGATCACATACCTCTTCATCTCAGGATCTTTCAGTGGCTCCTCCAACACCAATAGCCCCGAGGCGGTGGTATCCAGCATATGCATGATTTTTTGTGATTCGCTGGTTGTATTGTACGTCAAAGAGATGTCTAAAAAAACCGCATGCCGCGATTGACCTTCCCGGGACATCTTCATCAAGGCCCAGATGATCTCGGGATCTTGAGGTACTTCCTTTCGCCTGACCTCGTCCCAATGAAGATACTGTTCGTTGAATTGTTTCACACAATCGGAGACCGCTCTATCTTTTGTGATGGCAGGATCTTTTATAATTTTATCATTAAATATATCATGGTACGGTCTCGGAATCTCGGGAATTTTCATAATATTCGATCATATATCATGTTTCTGCTGGTAAATATAATATCTGCTAATTTAGCAGTAATTGGCAGTAATTGGCAGTTAGATTTATCGACCGATGAAGGACAACATCAAATAGTGAAATCCAGCTAATTTAGCAGTAATTAGCAGTTTTTATCAGATCGTAAAATCGAGTGAACATTAATTCTGTATATTTATGTTATTTATAAAATATTAACAATAGGAAAATCGAGCGCTATACAGAAAATTGTATTATCATCGGTCTCGATTGCAGTAGAAGGTCGGGACATGAAGAAGAGCAAGGTCGTCATCATGGGCGCCGCGGGGCGCGATTTTCACAACTTCAACACTTACTTCCGGGACAACGAGAAGTACCAGGTGGTGGCCTTCACCGCCGCTCAGATCCCGAACATCGAGGGGAGATGCTATCCGGCCTCGCTGGCAGGCTCGCTGTATCCGACGGGCATTCCGATCTTGGCCGAAGAGGATCTTCCGACCATCATCCGCAAGAACAAGGTGGACCAGGTAATTTTCGCCTACAGCGACATCTCTCATACGGAACTGATGCACAAGGCGTCCTGGGTTCTATCGCTCAAAGCTGATTTTCGCCTCATGGGCAACCCGGCCATCACCCTCCGGGGGAACAAGCCGGTGATAACCGTCTGCGCGGTGCGCACCGGAGCCGGTAAGTCGCAAACCACCAGGAAGATCTGCCGTATCCTGCACGACCGCGGTCTGAAGGTGGTTGCCGTCCGCCACCCGATGCCGTACGGCGACCTCACGAAGCAGGCGGTGCAGCGCTTCGGCGAGTACTCCGACCTGGACAAGCACGACTGCACCATCGAGGAGCGGGAGGAGTACGAGCCGCTGATCGACAACGGCATCGTGGTTTACGCAGGCGTGGATTACGAGCGCATTCTGAGAGAGGCGGAGAAGGAGGCGGACGTCATCGTCTGGGACGGCGGCAACAACGACCTGCCGTTCTTCGAGAGCGATCTGCATATCGTCCTCGCCGACCCGCACCGCGCCGGGCACGAGATATCCTACCACCCTGGCGAGGTCAATCTGCGCTTAGCCGACGTGGTCATAATAAACAAGGTCCAGACCGCCGACCGCCGCAACATCCTGAAGGTCAAGGAGAACGTCCTGAAGTACAACCCGAAGGCCATCGTCATCGAGGCCGCCTCGCCGATAAAGGTAGACGACCCTTCCCTGATCAAGGGAAAGCGGGTGCTGGTCGTGGAGGACGGTCCAACGCTGACGCACGGGGGGATGGCCTTCGGCGCGGGAACGATAGCCGCGGAGGACAACGGCGCTCTGGATATTGTTGATCCACGGCCGTACGCGGTCGGTTCGATCAAGGAGCTTTACGAAAAGTACCGCCACCTCGGGCCCATCCTTCCGGCCATGGGCTACACCGACGAGCAGATCAAGGACATGGAGGAGACGATAAACAAGGCCGATTGCGACGTGGTCGTCGCCGGAACGCCCGTCGACCTCCGGCGGGTCATGAACGTCAATAAGCCGATCGTCCGCGTGAGGTACGAACTGGCTGAGATCGGAAAGCCGACCCTGGAAGACATTCTGGACGAGAAGTTGGGTCCGCTGCTCTTCGCCTGCCACGGAGACTCCTGCAAGGTGATGTGAGCCAATTCCGGTCTCGTGGCCGATTCAGGTCGGCCTCGGCCTCGCTCTTGTGGATGTCCATCTGCCTTCCCATCTCCGCCGCGAACCCGGAGCGCGCCTGGCCCTGGGCGGTGATGACGTTCCCGCTACCGTCAAGCGCTCGTTGGTGAATATCGCCTTTTCGAAAGCCTCGGCCGGCCGTTCCTGGCTGTGCGTGCACCTGCGTCCGTCGAGAACCCCAGCGGTTGCCAGCCACTCCGGTCCGCCGCATATGGCGGCTAGTTTCCCGCCTCGGTCATTCTTCCTTCGTTGATCGGCCTATTGGCGATCTCCAGGTCCACCCGAGACCAATGGCTGCCGTTCTTCCGCGGCGTGGATCGTAGTAGATAGCTATCCTGGTCATAATCGTGCAGGACGCTGTCGATCCATTCGAACATCAACGTTGTTTCCAGGGCTTCCCGGCGCCCCAGTCCTTCCTTTCCGGAACCTTGGTTGAAGAACCTTATGCGGATACCGGACGATCTGCCGTGGTTCTCGGCGAGCCAGTCCTTCCATTCTGTGACCGATGGGAACGATATAAATTCAACTTCCTTGCGGCTGCCTTTCTCGTTCATCCCTCACCGCCAGAACCAAGACCTCACTGAGCCCCGGGGAGGGCGGTCCTTTCCTTTTTCCTTCAGCACTCTCTCAACGTCGTTGCCGCCGCACACCGGGCAGCTGGTACGCATAAGCTCGTCCTCCACCTCGAAGTCGTGTCCAGCGGCACAGTGCCAGATTATCTTGCGTTTCTCCCTGGGCATAAATCGTATCAGGGATGGTAAACAATCGATTTATTCATATCCCACCTGAAACGATGATGAGCCTCATGGCATCTATCAGAGAGGTGGCCAAGGTCATTCATGGCCAGCCCGCTCGCGACGGGGCCGGGGTGAAGCTGACCAGGATGTTCAGCCGGGACGAGGCTGAGCTGCTGGACCCCTTCCTGATGCTGGACCATTTCGGTTCCGACCGTCCAGAGGATTACATAGCCGGTTTTCCGATGCACCCCCACCGGGGCATCGAGACGGTCACCTACATGCTGGATGGATACGTTGATCACAAGGATTCCTTGGGAAACCACGGCACCATCGGTCCCGGGGACGTGCAATGGATGACCGCCGGGAGCGGGGTTCTGCACGAGGAGATGCCACAGGAGGCCAAGGGCTGGATGCAAGGGCTCCAGCTCTGGGTCAACCTGCCGAAGGCCAACAAGATGATGCCTCCGCGTTATAGGGAGATCAAGAAGGAGGATATCCCGGTCTTCGACCTGGGTAACGGTTCAAACATCAAGGTCATCGCCGGGGAATCCCAGGGTCTGGTCGGACCGGTCAAGGACCTGGTCGTGGACGTCAAATATCTCGACATGTCGCTCGGCCCACGGACGTTCCTGGAGCACGAGATGCCCGCGGAGAGGAACGGTTTCGTCATGGTCTACGAAGGGGAGCTGATCATCGGGGACAAGCATCCCAAGACGGTCCCGGCGGGGAGCGTCGCCGTTTTCGGTCCTGGCGACATGTACAGGCTGGGCACGGGCAGGAGAACGGCCAAGTTCATACTGGCCTCCGCGAAGCCGCTCAAGGAGCCGATAGCCTGGGGCGGGCCGATCGTGATGAACACCAGGGAGGAGCTGGACCTGGCGTTCAGCGAGCTGAAGGCCGGGGCGTTCATCAAGTGATGCCGATCCCGTTCCTTTTCGGCAAATTTATTATGTCAAATCTGCCATGGCCGAAGTGCGCGGGGGTAGCCAAGCTTGGCCAACGGCGCAGGACTTAAGATTCTGTCCTTAGTGGTTCAAGGGTTCGAATCCCTTCCCCCGCACCATCACTTGATCCTAATGGCCTTGCGAACACGAGCTGTTTTAACAGATTTATTTCGACAAACATGTTCTCACTGATCTCACATCGACTAGTTTTATAGAAATGATAAATATCGATAACATCTAGATGATATCATAACCGAACTATTCGGAATAAGGTGATGAAATGAAGAAAAAGAAGGGATTCTCGACAGACCTGGAGAA